>CAIOTL010000032.1 GCA_903861155.1 uncultured Bacteroidota bacterium | reverse complement strand
AGCGTATATTCCGTTGTCCATTTTTATTGTTTTTTATTGAATTCATTTTACATTTCAAATTCTCAAACTTCACATTCTCTAATTTAATTCGTAAATTTGCACTTCAATAAAAAACAATAAAAATGGAAAACGGAATATACGCTAAATTCAATACCACAAAAGGTTCGATTTTAGTAAAACTAACACACGATTTAACACCAGGAACAGTGGGTAACTTTGTTGCTCTTGCCGAAGGGAATATGGAAAATAAAGTAAAACCTCAAGGAGTTAAATTCTACGATGGTCTAACTTTTCATAGAGTGATTCCTAATTTTATGATTCAAGGCGGTTGCCCTCAAGGAACCGGAACTGGAGATCCAGGATACAAGTTTGATGATGAATTTCATCAAGATTTGCGTCACGATGCACCAGGTATTTTGTCAATGGCGAACTCAGGCCCAGGTTCAAACGGCTCTCAATTTTTTATCACTCACGTGGCAACACCTTGGCTAGATGATAAACATACCGTTTTTGGAAACGTAATAGAAGGTCAGGATGTTGTTGATGCAATTGCTCAAGGTGATACATTAGAATCTCTTGAAATCATTAGAGTTGGTGAAGAAGCTAAGAACTGGAATGCGATTGAAGCTTTTGTCGGTTTAAAAGGGGCTCGTTTGAAACGTGCAGCAGCTTTGAAATCAGAATCTGAGGCAAAAATGGAAAAACTAGCAGCTGGTTTTGAAAAGACTGAGAGCGGTTTACGCTATCAATTCATCCAAAAAGGTGACGGAAAACAAGCCGAAAAAGGAAAAACAGTTTCGGTTCATTATGAGGGTTCATTAGAAAACGGAAAAGTTTTCGATTCTTCTTATCCAAGAAAAAAACCAATTGAATTCAAATTAGGAATTGGTCAAGTTATCGAAGGTTGGGACGAAGGGATTGCCTTATTGAAAGTTGGAGACAAAGCTCGTTTCGTAATTCCATCTGATTTAGGATACGGACCTGCAGGAGCTGGAGGAGTAATTCCGCCAAATGCGACTTTAATTTTTGATGTTGAATTAATGGGCGTAAAATAGTCCTAAATATACTAAGCAATCTTATTTTTAAAGCTTCCAGCCTTCCCTAAGGTTGGAAGCTTTTAAGTTATGGGGGGGGTATTTTTTCCATTTAATAATACAGCCACTACTTGGTTTTTGGCTGGGATTGATGATTCGGTTATAAATCACGCTATCAATCGCTCCACGTAAATCGTTTCCGCTTAATGGAATTCCATTTCCCGGTCGGCTGTCATCGAGTTGACCGCGATAAACCAATCTATTTTGGCTGTCGAACAAAAAGAAATCAGGCGTACAAGTGGCATTATAAGCTTTTGCCACTTCCTGAGTTTCATCATATAAATAAGGAAATTTAAAATTATTTTCGAAAGCAAATTCCGTCATTAATTGAGGAGAATCCTACAGGTAATTAACTATGTCATTACTTGAAATGGCTACAATGCCAATGCCTTGCACACGATAATCATTAGCAATCATAACGATTTCGTTGATGACATGATGTGTAAACCGACAATGATTACAAATGAATATAACGAGCGTTCCTTTCTCACCTTTTACCTCTAAAAAAGAAACAACGGAATCAACAGAATTAGTATCTTTTAAATGAAAATCGGGAGCGACAGTTTCCAGCGCCAACATATTTGATGGAGTTTGTGACATTTTTATTTGTTTAAAGTTTAAAGGTACTAAAACGGTTTTCGAATGGATTAAAATCAGTCTTTAATTTTGTTAATTAATTGCTGTAAAATCAATTGTCCTTCTTCCCAATATTCTAAGTTTGAATTGGAATTTACATGTCCTTTTTGTCCAATATTTATAAGCTCGCTTCCCCATTTTGGGCAAGATAATCTGCTTTTTTATATCAATAAAAGGGTCATTTTCACTGCAAACGACAATCGAAGGAAAAGGCAGTTTTCTGATTGGCATTGGCGAAAAATTCCGAGTTACATCTGGTGTGTGTTCGGGCGAATCCACATCGGCAGGAGCTACTAATAATGCACCAATAATATGAGGGTTGTTATTTGCAGAAGTCCAATGCATAACCAATGAAACCGCTAGGCTATGCGCCACAAGAATAGTAGGTGAATCTATTTTTTGAATAGCTTTTTTTAGTTCCCTCAGCCAATCGTCCAACTTTGGTTCCTCCCAATTTTTTTGAACCAATTTTGTGGAATTTTTGATTTTTTTAGCCAATAACTTTGCCAATGATCCGCTCCAGAATCACCAAGTCCAGGAAGTATTAGAAGATTTATTTCCATTTTATGTTTACTTCTGAAAAAAAAGTCCAAAAATCTTTCGACTTTCGGACAGTTTAGTTTGGTTAGTTATTTTTGGTTGTATTATAAATATTAAATATCGTCAAATTCTATATCGGTAAAGGTTGACGATTGCGGTATTTCTTCTTCCTCTGATTTTTCGGAAGCAAATTCTCTTTTGAAATCTTTTTGGTGCTTTTCAGAGATTACTTCTTCCCCTTTATGGTTCAAAACATAAGAAGTCATTTCACCTAGAATTTCTGCGAAAGTGGCAAAATCTTCTTTGTACAAATAAATTTTGTGTTTCTTAAAATGAAAAGAACCATCTGCTTCGGTAAATTTTTTGCTTTCGGTGATGGTTATGTAGTAATCATCTGCTTTTGTGGCTCTTACATCAAAGAAATAAGTT
>CAIOTL010000031.1 GCA_903861155.1 uncultured Bacteroidota bacterium | reverse complement strand
TCTACTTTAGAAAAAGCATTGGTTAATCTTTTATATTGAGATTGGATTTTTTCGGCATCATATACATATAATGGACTTCCAAATTTTTCTGCTAATTGAACTAAATCTTTTGATTGCATGGTATTAATTTTTTACAAATTTATTATTCTTTATTGATACCCACAATAGTTAAATTGAAAATTAACAAATTATAACAAAATGTTTGAAAAACAACAGCTGGGATAATTTGTAAATAAAAAAAGCCCTTGAGGAAAATTTCCCAAGGGCTCTGTAAAATGCTATTTTGTATTATAGACTTGGTAAATCCCCTTTTCCTTTTGTAGGTAAATTGGTATAACCCATCAAATAATTATCAACTTCTCTTGCAGCCTCACGACCTTCAGAAATAGCCCAAACGATCAAGGATTGTCCTCTTCGCATATCACCAGCGGTAAATATATGAGGAACATTAGTTTGGTAATTGGTTGCTTTATAATTGCTTCTTGCGTCAGTTTCGATTCCTAATAAGTCGCTCAATGTTTTCTCTGGACCTGTAAATCCAAGGGCTAACAAAGCTAAGTCACATGGCCAGATTTTCTCAGAACCTTCTTTTTCGATTAGTTCGGGTCTTTGTCCTGGTTTTAGTTTCCATTCTACTTCAACGGTTTTCAATCCTACTAATTCTCCTTTTTCATTGGCAAGAAATTCTTTGGTATTGATTAACCAGTTTCTTCCACAACCTTCTTCGTGAGAAGAGGAAGTTTTTAATTGCAAAGGCCAAAATGGCCAAGGAGTAGTTTCGCTTCTTCCAACTGGTGGTTTTGGCATGATTTCGAAATTGGTAACAGATAATGCTCCATGTCTGTTAGACGTTCCTACACAGTCAGAACCTGTATCCCCACCACCAATTACGATTACGTTTTTGCCAGTTGCTTTAACTTGGTTTTCTATTTTTTCACCGTATAAAACTTTTGTTTGCTGTGACAAGAAATCCATTGCTTGAACGACACCTTTGCTATCGGCACCTTTTGTTGGTAAACCTCTTCTTTCAGTTGCTCCACCACATAATACGATAGAATCAAAACTGTTCAATTGTTCGGTGCTATAATTAACACCAACATTTACATTGGTTTTAAAAACAATTCCTTCCGCTTCTAAAATGGCAACCCTTCTGTCGATAATTCCTTTTTCTAATTTGAAATTTGGAATCCCATAACGTAATAATCCACCTATGGCATTATCTCTTTCGAAAACGGTTACCGTATGACCGGCACGATTCAATTGTTGTGCCGCAGCTAAACCTGCAGGACCTGAACCAATAACTGCAATAGTTTTTCCAGTTCTAACTTCTGGAGTTTGTGGTTTAATCCAGCCTTCGGAGAAACCTCTTTCGACAATGTTTTTTTCAATATTTTCGATGGCAACAGGATCTTTTATGATTCCTAAAACACAAGATTTTTCACAGGGTGCAGGACATAAACGACCTGTAAATTCTGGAAAATTATTCGTTGATTGTAAAATATTCAGGGCACTTTGCCATTCTTCTTGATGCACCATATCATTAAAATCAGGAATTAAATTCCCCAATGGACATGCACTATGACAAAAAGGAATGCCACAATCCATACATCTTGAACCTTGTTCTTTGATTTTATCTTTTGACAACGGAATAGTAAACTCGTTATAGTTTGCAACTCGTTCCAGCACAACTATATTACTTTCTTCAGCTCTATTAAATTCTTTAAATCCACCTATCTTGCCCATAACTATTGTGCTATTAGTTCTTCTAATTGATTTTCTTCAGCTAATCTTATCAATGCTTTTTTGTATTCTGTTGGCATTACTTTGATAAAATGCTTTTGTTGATTTTCCCAGTCTCCAAGGATTCTTTTTGCCAAAGGACTATTGGTATACATAGAATGATTACGAATCAAACGTCTTAGTTTTGTCAAGTCATCTTCCTCTAATTTTTCTAATTCTACCATTTCCATATTGCACAAACCATTCTCGAATTGTTTTTTATCGTCAAAAACATAGGCAATTCCACCGCTCATACCGGCAGCAAAATTTCTACCTGTTTTTCCGAGAACAACCACGGTTCCACCAGTCATATACTCACATCCGTGATCTCCAATTCCTTCGACAACGGCGGTTGCACCAGAATTTCTAACGCAAAAACGTTCTCCAGCGATACCATTTATATAAGCCTCACCCGTTATTGCACCATAAAGTGCCACGTTGCCCACGATGATATTTTCTTCAGGTTTGAAAGTGGCAGTAGGAGGAACCTTGATGATTAATTTTCCGCCAGAAAGACCTTTTCCCAAATAATCATTGCAGTTTCCGTGAATTTTGTAGGACAAACCATTGGTTGCAAAAGCACCAAAACTTTGTCCTGCGGAACCTTCAAAATCGACTAATATGGTATCTTCAGGCAAACCTTGAGCGCCATAGATTTTAGAAATTTCATTGCTTAAAATTGCGCCAACCGCACGATCCGTATTTTTAATTTTAAAAGTTACTCTTGTTCTTTCCTTTCTGTAAATAGAAGGAAGAGCCGCTTTTATGATGTCAAAATCAAGTACGTTTTCCAGTGCGTGGTCTTGGGTTGTTGTATTGTGATTAGGCACAACGTTTGCTTTTTCTGGTTTGTATAGGATTGTAGATAAATCCAAACCACTGGCTTTATAATGTTTTATGGCTTTGTTGACATTCAATTTTTGAGATTGTCCCACCATTTCTTTCAGTGTTCTAAAGCCAAGTTGTGCCATAATTTGTCTCAACTCTTCAGCAATAAAATACATAAAATTGATAACGTGTTCTGGTGTTCCTTTGAAATTTTTCCTCAATTCTGGATCTTGCGTGGCAATACCTACAGGACACGTATTCAAGTGACAAGCTCTCATCATAATACAACCCGAAGCTACTAACGGAGCAGTTGCAAAACCAAATTCTTCCGCTCCAAGCAAGGCGGCGATAGCAACATCTCTACCTGTTTTAAGCTGACCATCACATTCTAAAATGACACGACTTCTTAAATCGTTCAAGATTAAGGTTTGTTGTGCTTCGGCTAGTCCAAGTTCCCAAGGAATTCCAGTATGTTGTAGAGAAGTTAAAGGTGCAGCACCTGTTCCTCCGTCGTATCCTGAAATCAAAATCACGTCGGCTTTTGCTTTGGCAACACCGGCAGCGATGGTTCCAACACCAACTTCAGAAACTAACTTAACGTTAATTCTAGCTTCGCGATTGGCATTTTTTAAATCAAAAATTAATTGGGATAAATCCTCAATAGAATAAATATCGTGATGTGGTGGCGGAGAAATCAGTCCAACATAAGGCGTTGAATTTCTCACTTTGGCAATCCAAGGATATACTTTTTCGCCAGGTAATTGTCCCCCTTCACCAGGTTTTGCACCTTGGGCCATTTTTATTTGAATCTCTTTGGCATTCGTTAAATAGTTGATAGAAACACCAAATCTTCCTGAAGCCACTTGTTTGATGGCACTATTTCTAGAATCTCCATTTAAGTCTTTTTGAAAACGTTTTGGATCTTCTCCCCCTTCTCCAGAATTACTTTTTCCACCAATTCTGTTCATCGCAATCGCCAAATTTTCATGGGCTTCCAAACTGATGGAACCATAAGACATAGCTCCAGTTTTGAATCTTTTCACGATTTCTGTCCAAGGTTCTACTTCGTCAATCGAAATAGGATCAAGATTATTAAATTCAAATAAACCTCTAATAGTCATCAGGTTTTCACTTTGGTTATTCACCATGTCTGAATATTCCTTATAACTTTCTGGGCTGTTTAATCGAACCGCTTGTTGCAATTTTGCAATCGTGGTTGGGTTGAACATATGTTTTTCACCGTTTCTTCTCCATCTGTAAATTCCACCAATTTCTAAAGGTAATAAGCTGGCAACTTTTGAATTTGGAAAAGCTTTTTGGTGTCTTTTTTTGATTTCTTTTTCCACTTCCATCAAACTAATTCCTTCGATTCGAGATGGTGTGTTCGGGAAATATTTAGTAGATAAATTTTTATTTAATCCTAATATTTCGAAAATTTGCGCACCTCTGTAAGAATGTAATGTGGAGATGCCAATTTTGTTCATGATTTTCAGAATTCCTTTGGCGATTGCCTTGTTGAAATTTTTGATGGCATAATCGGCATTTACATTGGTAATAAATCCTTTGTCAACTTGGTCTCTAATGATTTCGTTCACCATATAAGGATTTATGGCGCTAGCTCCATAACCAAATAATAATGCAAAATGGTGTGGTTCTCGAGGTTCGGCAGATTCGATTATAATTCCGAATTTTGAACGTACTTTCAAAGTGTTTAGTGAATGATGAATGTAGGAACAGGCCAATAACATTGGGATTGGCGCCATTTTTTCACTCACACCTCTATCTGAAAGTATGACTATATTGCAACCTTCATTAACGGCTTTGAAAGTGGCATTGACACATTTTTCCAATGAACGTTCCAGTCCATTTACTCCTTTTTCTATTTTATATAAAGTAGAAATAGTGACTGATTTGAAGTCGGGATGATCAATGTTGCTTATTTTATCCAAATCTTCGTTTGAAATAACTGGATTTTGAATTTTTAATTTTTTGCAATGTTTTGGTGCAATGTCGAAAATATTATAATCACCACCAATTGCTAAACTTATGTCGGTTATTATTTCTTCACGAATACCATCCAATGGCGGATTGGTAACTTGCGCAAATAATTGTTTAAAATAATTGTATAAAAGTTGGGGTTGGTCTGATAAAACAGCCAGTGGAGTGTCATTTCCCATTGAGCTGATTGCTTCATTACCACTTGAACCCATTGGGTTTATTATGGTTTTTAAATCCTCGATTGAGTAGCCAAACATTCGTTGACGTGTTTCAAAATCTACGTTTTCAACAGGAATTTCATTGTCAGTATATGGAATTTGTGCCAAATGTAGCATGTTTTCATCTAACCATTTTTTGTAAGGATGTTTGCTAACAATTAAATTTTTTATCTCGTCATCTTCAATAATTCGTCCTTCATTCATATCAACAAGGAACATTTTCCCTGGTTCTAAACGGCCATGCTGGACAACATCTTCGGGTTTTATGTCAAGAACACCAATTTCGGAAGACATAATCACGAAACCACCCTTTGTGAGTGTGTAGCGAGAAGGTCGCAAACCATTTCTGTCCAATAATGCACCAATCACGTTTCCATCTGTAAAAGGAATAGAAGCTGGACCGTCCCATGGTTCCATAATACAGGCATTGTATTCGTAAAACGCTTTCTTTTCTGGCGACATGTTTTGGTGTTTTTCCCAAGCTTCAGGAACCACCATCATCATTGCTTCAGGTAATGAACGTCCGGTCATCAATAATAATTCGACAACCATATCCATCGAAGCAGAATCTGATTTTCCTTCTAATATTATTGGAAATAATTTTTTGATGTCGTCTCCAAAAACATCACTTTGCATCAGTTCTTCTCGAGCGCGCATACGGCTAATGTTGCCTCGAAGCGTGTTGATCTCCCCATTATGGCACATGTATCGGAACGGTTGTGCCAATTCCCATGAAGGGAAAGTATTGGTAGAAAAACGTTGGTGAACCAAGGCTAGTCGAGTAACCAAGTCGCTATCTAATAAATCAACATAATAGGCACTAATGTCTTCTGGTCTCAATAACCCTTTATATATGATGGTTGTTGTAGAAAAACTTGAAAAATAGAACATGTGACTTTCAGAAATTTTTGAATTTCTAATAGTGCGTTCGGCTAATTTTCTTGCGGCAAACATTTTGGCGTTGAATTCTTGCTCAGTGATTTCCAATCCGTTTTTTCCGACAAAAACTTGTTTTACTGTTGGCTCTTTTTCTCCGGCAATTTGTCCTAAATTTGATGCGTCAACAGGAACATCTCTCCATCCTAAAATTTGAAGATTTTGATTTCGTATTGCGTCTTCAAAAGTAGTTTTACAAAAAACAGTCTGGTTTATGCTTTTTGGCATAAAAACCATTCCTACTGCGTATTCTCTTGGTTCTGGAATTTCAAAATCACAAACTTTTTTAAAAAAAATATGAGGTATATCGAATAAAATCCCTGCTCCATCACCGGTTCTTCCGTCAGAACTTACGGCGCCACGATGATCTAGATTGATTAAAATATCGAGTGCTTTGTGAATAATGTCATTCGACTTAATTCCATTCAAATTGCAAATAAATCCTGCGCCACAGTTGTCGTGTTCAAATTCGGGCAAATAGAGTCCTTGTTCTTTAACTTTCATTCTTGATAATTTTTATGCAAAAATAAAGATTTCATTAATTATAATGAATTTTAAAAGTCTCGTTTATTATATTTTTGTTGTAATAATAGAAAAACGTTTATTTAATAACAATAATTCATTCTTATACATTCAAATTGTCAAATTCATAATTCATTTGGATTAATTTTTTTTAAATTAGAAATAAACGATACATAATCCTACTAATTTATCATGTATTCTCAATCGTTATAGTGATTTCAAATTTAATAATTCTTAGTTTTTTGTTTCATAAATTTGATATTTCCTAAATAACCAATTCCTTATAGTTAGTGATAAATATTATTTCATTTTTATTAATGGAAAAAGATTTTAGTTAAGATGAATTTGTTATTTTTGTGGCACTTTTTAAAAGTCAAAAAATTCAATCATGGATATACACGAATACCAAGGAAAACAAATACTGGCCAGTTATGGCGTGAAAGTGCAACGTGGTTATGTTGCGAACAGTCCAAAAGAGGCAGTTGCTTCTGCAAAACAATTGACTGCAGAGACCGGAACTGGATGGCATGTTATAAAAGCTCAAGTTCATGCAGGTGGGCGTGGGAAAGGTGGTGGAGTAAAACTTGCTAAAAACCTTCAACAGGTTGAAGAAATTGCAGAACAAATTATCGGAATGCATTTAATTACGCCACAAACTTCGGCCGAAGGTAAAGTGGTACATAAAGTTTTGGTTGCCGAGGATGTTTATTATCCTGGCGAAAGCGAAACTTCCGAGTTTTATATGTCAGTTTTATTGAATAGAAGTAAAGGGCGCAATATGATTATGTATTCTACCGAAGGTGGAATGGATATTGAACATGTGGCTGAACATACACCCCATTTAATTTTCACAGAAGAAATAGATCCAGCTGTTGGATTGCAAGCTTTTCAAACAAGAAGGATTGCCTTCAATTTAGGTCTTTCTGGAAACGCTTTTAAGGAAATGACTCAATTTGCAACTTCTTTGTATAACGCTTATATTGGTTCTGATGCTTCAATGTTCGAAATCAATCCGGTTTTAAAAACTTCGGATAACAAGATTATTGCGGTTGATGCCAAAGTAAATTTAGATGACAATGCTTTGTATCGTCATCCAAAATTAGCTGAAATGCGTGATGTTCGTGAGGAAAATCCAATCGAAGTGGAAGCAAAAGAAGCAGGATTGAATTATGTAGATCTTGACGGAACTGTAGGTTGTATGGTAAACGGTGCCGGACTTGCCATGGCAACGATGGACTTAATAAAATACGCAGGTTTTGAACCAGCCAACTTCTTGGATGTTGGTGGAACCGCCGATGCAAAACGTGTAGAATTAGCGTTCCGTATCATCTTGAAAGATCCAAACGTAAAAGCAATTTTGATCAACATTTTTGGTGGAATTGTTCGTTGCGACCGTGTGGCGCAAGGAGTTGTTGACGCCTACAAAAATATGGGTGACGCTATAAAAGTACCAATCATTGTTCGTTTGCAAGGAACCAATGCTGTGATTGCAAAAGAATTAATTGATAATTCAGGAATGCCAATTTTATCGGCTGTTGAGTTTCAAGAAGCTGCTGACCAAGTTAAAGCTGCACTTTCTTAATTCAATACAAAATATTTTTATTCTAAAAATCCTGAGTGAGAGCTCAGGATTTTTTTATAAAAGTTGTTATTTATTTATGAGAGATAATATCAATTTTTTAAAATCAACTAAATTTTTAATTGTAAAAATTGTATAGGGACTATTTAAATTCATTAGTAATCCTTGATCGAGAAAAACTACATAATCATATTTTTATCTTTAAAATAGACTCGAAGTAGGATGCATTGTTTTTCTGTTAGAACATCATATTTAGGCTTGTCTAAATCTGTTAAAAAGGATTTTATTTTATCAGTATTGCAATTGATTAAAGTTTTACTGCTTAAATTAGAAGATCTTATATCCTTACAGTAATTATTTTTTGAAAATGAATGTAATTCAATTTTTTGTATGTTTTTCCAATCAAATTTTTCTTGACTAATGCTTATATTAAAAAATAGGAATGTAAATAAAACGGAATAAATTATTTTCATTGCTTATTTTTCGTTTAATGAATAATCACCAATCAGTACACTTGGAGAAAGATTTAATCGTGTGGTTAAATTCCGAATCATTTCGACAGTAAGTTTTCGTTTCCTATTCAAAATTTCTGAAACACGGCTTTTTCCGCCAATTGCATCAACTAAATCAATCTGTTTTAGTTGCATTTCTTCCATCCTTATTTTTATTGCTTCTATTGGATCTGGTAATTCTATAGGATAATTTTTATCTTCAAATTCATCAATCAATATTGCAAGAATATCTGCTTCATCACTTTCAGGCGTTCCAATTGGGGCATCAAAAATGAGTTCAAATCTTTTTAAAGTTACTTGATAATCAGTTTCTGTTTTTATTGGCTTAATGTCCATTGCGCAAATTTTTAAATAGTGTTAGCATCTATTTTATCATATTCGGAATGAGTTCCTATAAATCGTATGAAAATCCATTGTTTCTCAAAGTTAAATTTTGCAATTAATCTATGAGAATTTCCTTTTATGTTAAAAACAATTCTACTGTCTTTTAGAATACTAGCATTAGCATAATTTTGTTTTACTTCACTTGGAGTTTTTCAATTGGCATTTATTGCCGGATCATACCAAGTTTTCAGATATTGTTCCGTATCAGGATGTGTTTTCCAATAGTCTCTCAATGTTGCTTTTAAAAATATTCTTGACATAATTAATTGTAAATCTGTAACAAAGATATGTAATAAATTCGCAATTCGGGAACTTTATTTTTTATTTGCTATTTCTTGTATTTT
>CAIOTL010000030.1 GCA_903861155.1 uncultured Bacteroidota bacterium | reverse complement strand
CTAAATTAAAAAAATTATATATTTGTAAGCCATAAAAAAAACTAATTAATGACAACTAATTCATTATCTGAAACTTGTAATGAAATTGTTTTTTCAAAATTTTTCAAAATTCATGTAAAACCTCTTCGCAACTTTCTATTTTATAAATATGGGAATGAAGACCAGGCCGAAGATCTAACTCAGGAAGCCTTTATAAAACTTTGGCAAAATTGCGCTGCAGTTCCCATCGAAAAAGCGAAGTCCTATATTTATACTATTGCCAACAATAGTTCCCTGAACGAAATTAAACACAAAAAGGTGGTTCTCGAATACGAAAAAAATTTCGCTGGCCTAGATAAGACCAATGAAAACCCTGAATTTATTCTGGAAGAAAAACAATTTGAAAACAAGCTTCTAAAAGCAATCGAAGATTTGAATGAAACCCAGCGAGTGGCTTTTTTAATGCATCGAATTGACGGTAAAAAATATAACGAAATTGCCGAGGAATTAAACATTAGTGTCAAGGCTGTAGAAAAACGAATACATTTGGCTTTGGTTCAATTAAGAAAAACAATTGAAAATATAAAGTAGGGTAAAGTTCTCTTTATTTGTTATATACATATAAGTTAAACACCATGGAAAAAAATTACAATTTAGCCAAATGGCTCAATAACGATATGACAAAAGAAGAATTAGCCGATTTCAAGGCTGATCCTGATTTTAAAAAATATGAAAAGATTAAAAATTATTCTGCTCATTTAAAAGTCGCTGATTTTGATGAAGCAAAGGTTTTAGAAAACATTATTAGCATTAAAAAGGCAACACCTAAAGTTATCCCTTTATATAAAAACTGGATTTTTAGGGTTGCTGCGGTTCTCGTTATTGCTTTGGGGATCACGTTTGTGATGCAAAATTTCGCCACGGAAACCCAATATGCTTCTAACGGAAAAAAGACAACTTTTTCGCTTCCCGACAATTCCCAAGTGGTATTGAACTCGGGTTCTGATATTGAGTACAAAAAATGGAATTGGAATAATCACAGAAACCTCGAACTAAAAGGGGAAGCCTACTTTAAAGTTGCCAAAGGCAAGAAATTTGAAGTAGAAACCAATCTTGGAAAAGTAGCAGTGCTTGGAACTCAATTCAACGTAAAAGCAAGAAAAAATCGTTTTGACATCACTTGTTTCGAAGGAAGAGTGAAGGTGAATTACAAGAATCAGGAAATTATTTTAACCCACGGTCAAAGCATCACTTTCGAAAACGGAAAACAGCAACTCAATACTGCTGTCGAAGCTCAAAAACCGGACTGGCTGGAAAATCAAATAGCTTTTCGCAAAGAAAATTTACGGAATATTTTGGACGAAATTCAAAGACAATATAACATTACTATTGACGTTAAAACTGTGTGTCCAAATGAATTATTTACGGGAAAAATCCCGACGGATAATCTTGATGTTGCCCTCGAAATTATTGCAACAACCTATCATTTAGAACTGAAAAAAATTAAAAAAGACAAAATAATTTTTGAAGGAATATAAATGCTCTTTAATAAACATGTTTATGTTTTCTTTTTTTGCTTTGCTTGTATCCTGAGTAGTACCGCTCAGAATAGAAGCAAAGCAATTGCATTAAAAACCATTCTGCAATCAATAGAAAATCAACATCAGGTGAATTTTAATTACTTGGATGGTGAAGTAGTTGTTTTTAAAATTGAGCCTCCAAAAAAATCATGGCCTTTAAATGAAAAAATTAATTACCTTCAAAAAAAAACCAATCTCCTTTTCGAAATTGTAGATAATAAATTTATCAATATTTCTAGCAAAAAAGAAAAACAACTTGTTTGTGGCTATGTGTTTTCAAAAGAGGACAATTCCCCTCAGGAAGACGTAAACATACAATTTGAGGACGGTGCCAGTACTACAACTGACATAAAAGGCTATTTTGAGATAAAAAAAGAAAAATCATCCAACATAATCATCAGCCATCTGGGGTTTTCTTCCAAGAAAATTACACTTTTGGATTTTCAAAACAAAATTTTTCTTGAAATTTTTCTTGACCTTGAAGTTTTGAAACTGGATAATGTGATTACAAACCATTTTTTGGCATCTGGAATTTCAAAAACAATTGACGGAACATTTATAATAAAACCCAAAAAATTGGGGATATTGCCGGGATTGATTGAACCTGACGTATTGCAAACTATGTTGCAAATTCCCGGAATTTACAGCGCCGATGAAAGTCTTTCTAGCATCAATGTAAGAGGCGGAACTCATGATCAAAACTTGTTTTTGTGGAACGGAATCAAAATGTACCAAACGGGACATTTTTTTGGTCTAATATCGGCATTTAACCCTAACTTAGCACATACCATTTCTATTTCGAAAAACGGAAGTTCGGCATTTTATGGCGAAAGTGTTTCAAGTGTTGTGGATATGTCTTCGAATCCGATTAAATTAGAGAAAAACAGTTTCAGTGCGGGAATCAATATGATAAATGCCGATGTCTATTCGAAATTTAATGTCGATAAAAAAGGGTTTCTCGAAATAGCGGCAAGACGATCCATTACAGATTTGGTGAAAACTCCAACCTATAAGGAATATTTCAACAAGGCTTTTCAAAATACGACCATCACCAATTTTTCCAATAATCAAAGTGTAGATTATTCGAGTATGGAAAAATTTAATTTTTATGACATTACCCTAAAATACTCCCAGAAAATAGGTCAAAAAGACCACCTTATTTTAGATTTCATAACTATAAATGACCAGTTAAACGTTGACCAAAAAACAACAATCAACAATGTCATTCAGTCTGAAAACAATACCTTAACTCAAAAAAATAACGGAGGAAATCTTTCGTGGAAAAGAAACTGGAATGCCAAAAACAGTACTAAAATCAATGTTTTCACATCGGCCTACCAACTCGATGCCGAAAAAATTAACATTCAAAATAATCAAATTGTAAAACAAGAAAATGGAGTTTTGGATGATGGATTTAAAATAGAAAACAACCACATAATCAGTTCGAAATTCACCATTAATGACGGATATCAGTTGGATGAAGTTGGAACGACAAATTTAGATGAAGTAAACAGTCCTCTATTTTACAGAAAAATTAAAGAAGTCTTGCGAACCCAAGCCCTTGTGGCCGAGGGAAAATTTAACGACACCTTGTCAAAAATATATTTCAATGCGGGAATTCGATTGAATTACATCGAACAATTCAAAAAATACCTTCTTGAACCGAGACTTCAGTTCAACTATGGCATTTCGCAAAGCTTGAGTTTAGAAATATTGGGCGAACTCAAGAGCCAAGATTGTTTCCAGATTATTGATCGCCAGCAAGATTACTTTGGCATAGAAAAAAGACGGTGGATATTGTCTAATAATTCCACGATTCCAATACAAAAGAGCAAGCAAGTATCGATTAGTTTGTCATATGCTAAAAACAATTGGTTGTTTACTATAGACAATTTTTACAAAAAAGTAAGCGGAATTAACAGTTCAGGCCAGGGATTTCAAAACCAACTTGAATTTGTCAATATTAATGGCGATTATGAAGTGTATGGGACGGAATTTCTGGCACAAAAGAAAATAAATAATTTCACTTCCTGGTTGAGCTTTGCGCATAATGACAATACTTATCACTTTCCAAACCTAGCTCAAACTGAATTTTCGAATAACTTTGAGCTCAAGAATGTCATTGCCTGCTCAGGAACCTATGAAATACGTAATTTTAATATAGCATTGGGTTCAAAATGGTATTCGGGAAGACCAGAAACTACGCCTTCGAGTTTTGTTATTGACAATAGGAATCCGTCGAATCCCATAATCGATTATAATGCGCCAAATAACACAAAATTAGACAACTTTTTTCAAGTCAATTTTTCAACTACTTATAGATGGAAAAGCGAAAAAGATATTCAATATAAACTGGGATTCTCAGTTCTAAATGTATTGAATCGAAAGAATGAAATAAGCGAATATTACCGAATAAACACTACCTCAAATTCTATTGAAGACGTGAAAACATATTCAATAGAACGAACTCCCAATTTGAGTTTTAGAGTGATTTTTTAGGTTCATCCACGAATTAATAGGTTTCCTCACCCACCCCCGATTGCTTCATTCTTCGCAATGACAAGGGGGCCGAGAGGTGAATGTTTTGTTTATAGTTGTTTTGTTAATTAACCCTGTCAGGGTTCGTTGCTATTATTTACTCTTTAACAAATTTTGTTTCAAACTTTTCTTTTCCTGAAAAGGCTTCAATGATATACATTCCTTTTGCTAGATTTTGCACATTGACTTGGTTTAAGGGTAGCACTTGTTGCAAAACAGTTTTTCCTGTTAGGTCTGTTATTATTATTTTGTCTAGGGTTGTTGCCGTTGAAAGATAAAGAATAGATTGAGTTGGGTTAGGAAACACAACAACACTATTTTTAAACTCATAAGAATTGCTAGCAAGACCACAATTTAGCGAATAATTTGCCGTTGCATCTTTCATCCAATTGATATTCGCCGTTGCAGCGGCTATATTATCTGCCTGTATACACGATAATGACGGGTTAAATGTTCAATACAATTCTGACAAAGCCGTTAACCCACTCAGGTTTAAACTCGTTAATTGATTATTATATTGACAATCCAAAACTGATAAAGCCTTTAACCCACTCATATTTAAACTCGTTAATTGATTAGTACCACAATACAAATACTTTAAAGACGTTAACACACTCACGTTTAAACTCATTAATTGATTACCTGTACAATTCAAAGTTGTTAAAGCCGCTAACCCACTCACGTTTAAACTCGTTAATTGATTAAACGAACAATCTAAAGTTGTTAAAGCCGTTAACCCACTCACGTTTAAACTCGTTATTTGATGATTATATTCACAATACAAAGTTGTTAAAGCCGTTAACCCACTCACGTTTAAACTCGTTAATTGATTATACGAACAATCCAAATAGGTTAAAGCCGTGCACCCACTCAGGTTTAAACTCGTTAATTGATTAGAATTGTAACCAGACGAACAATCCAAATGGGTTAAAGCCTTTAACCCACTCACGTCTAAACTCGTTAATTCACTATCAAAACAATCCAAAGTTATTAAAGCCGCTAATCCACTCACGTTTAAACTCGTTAATTGATTAAAACCACAATTCAAAGTTGTTAAAGCCGTTAACCCACTCACGTTTAAACTCGTTAATTGAT
>CAIOTL010000029.1 GCA_903861155.1 uncultured Bacteroidota bacterium | reverse complement strand
TTATAATCGCTCATCACCGCCCCGTTTGCGGGCAGATCTTTTTTATCATCAAGTTTTCCACGCATCGCCTCAATTTTTGCGATTTGACGATCAATGTATGCGACTTTTTCAGTTGAGGGCTTAAAAACAAAAATCTAGAAATACATATTGATTCTCCGTTAGAAAATTATAATTTATCCCGATTTGACTGGACTGGAAAAATTGTGAAAGTTTTATTTCAAAACATTCCATTGTCAAGTACTGAAAACAATGATGGTCAAGATGAGCATTGTTTTGGAAAAGGATTTTATAATGAATTCGGTATAAATTCGGCATTAGGTTTTGATGAAACGAATAAAGGAGGTTGGTTTCATAAGATTGGCATAGGTTTATTGAAAAAAGAGGACTCTATATATCTCTTCAATAAAAATCATGAGATTAAACCCGCCGAATTTAAAATTATTACAGAAGCTAATCGAATTATATTTATTTGTAAATCAGAAGCTATCAATGGATATTCCTATCTCTTAAAAAAAGAGATTGAATTATATCATAGTGGTTTTGCCATTAAATATTATTTAGAAAACACAGGTAAAAAAGATATTATTACCAATGAATATGTCCATAATTTTACCTCAATAAATAAAGATTCAATAGGGAGCAATTATGTATTAAAATTTCCATTCCAATTAAAACCTGAACTATTTGAAGAAACGGTTAATCCAGAACAAAAAGTCGAAATCGGTCTAAATGAAATCACGTTTAACGGTTCGCCTAAAAATCAATTCTTTTTCAGCAACCTTACAGGTAGCGAAAATGTCATTGCAGCTTGGGAACTAACTAACCTTAAAAGTAATATTAGAATAAGCGAAACCGCAAGTTTTAAAACAAATCAGGTGAATCTTTGGGGATGGAAACATGTGATAAGTCCGGAATTATTTATTAGTATATTTATTAAACCTGGCCAATCAACTGAGTGGTTCAGAAATTATAATGTGTATACTGTAAATTAAAACTTCAGGAGAAATTGTGCTAAATAATAAGAATTCTAATCTAGAAATTGAAATCTACCGCTTTAATTCACACACCAAACTGATTGGACTTTCAATCCGTGCCCAAAAAACTCAAACTCTTCAAAATCTTTCGACTTTCCCATATCGGTGAGTTCGTATTACTTCTTCAATCCAAACCAAGAAAATCAACCTGTTTACAATCTGTGAATCTTGCAACTTTTTTATAAAGTAATGTAAAATAAAACTTAAAAGAGAGCCTCACCTTTACATCATCGTTTTCAATAGACAAACAGCGGAAAAAACGCCAAAGAACTTAATCCTATGAACAATATATTCATAGGATTAATAGCGGGTTACGGCGCTAACAAATTAGGTAGTGGTTGTTTTGGCACAATCATCGTTTTTGTAATTATCTGTTTGCTATTGGGGCAATGCAGTTAAAAAAATTAAAATTCATTTCATTAAAAAATAACAAACAATTTAATACAAACAATTATGAGTACAGGTAAAGTAGTATTAGGAACAATGGCAGGACTTGCCATAGGCGGAATTTTGGGAATTTTATTTGCACCAAAGAAAGGGACAGTAACTCGCCAAAAAATTATGGACAAAGGAAATGATTATGCGGAGGATCTAAAATCAAAATACAACGATTTTGCAGACATCATTTCAGAAAAACTTCAAAGCGCAAAAGAATTTGCAATGGAAATGTCCGAAGACGGAAAAGCAGAATATGATGAAATAAAAAATATGGATCATACGGTTTCAAAATACAAACAATAAACAGACCAATTATGACTAAAAATACTACTCCCATAGCAACGCTTTTTGAGCGGGCGGAAGATTACGGCAAAACAACATTTAATTTATTGAAACTAAACGCCATAGATAAATCGGCCGATATAGCTTCATCACTCGTTTCGCGACTTGCTGTTATTATGACAGTAGTATTTTCAGTTTTAATTGTGTCCATAGGTATGTCATTATGGATAGGAAAATTACTTGGTGATACCTTTTATGGCTTTTTTATAATCGGCGGTTTCTATGCATTTTTGTCCATTTTCATTCATGTATTCCGTCTTAAATGGATAAAATATCCAGTTAGTAATTCCATTATTAAAAAATTATTGCAACAAAA
Organism: uncultured Bacteroidota bacterium; assembly: GCA_903861155.1. Classification (GTDB taxonomy): domain Bacteria; phylum Bacteroidota; class Bacteroidia; order Flavobacteriales; family Flavobacteriaceae; genus Flavobacterium. The sequence goes on along the minus strand of CAIOTL010000029.1, from coordinate 2,844 downwards.
AAAGGTATGAAAAATAGAAACGAGACAGAGACATTAAATGAATTGATCATAGCTGAAGAACTGAAATACACTAATGATTTGAAACAATTCAAAGAGCAATTTCATGTTGCTTATGAAAGTATAAAACCCATCAACATTGTCAAAAACCTATTTCGCGACGTAACTTATTCGCCTGAAATAAAAAGTAATTTGGTCAGCAATGCCCTAGGACTAGGCACTGGATTTATTACCAAAACCCTTTTGTTAGGTGTTTCACACAATCCTATCAAAAAAGTATTTGGAACACTTTTTGAATTTACAATAGCCAATCTGGTCTCCAAAAATTATGATCGTATTAAATTAATTGGAGGAAATCTCTTGAAACATTTATTCAGAAAAAAACAGGAATTAAACAAAAATTAATACACTATTCTCCTTAAATAGAAGTATTTGATTAAAATATAATTGATCTGGGTTACAATTAATAAAATATTTACAAACACTATTTTCATTCTTATAACGACTATATATATAATTATGAGTGAATTTTTTCCATCCAAAATTTTGACTAATATCGCCTTTAAGAATGAAAATCGTGTATATAAAATTTAAAAAAAAGTTCTAAAACTCCCTCAGTAAGTTGCAGTCTACGATCAAATACTTAAGGTATTCATTCCTATTGGGGCTTTCAATATAGCATATACAAAGATGTGAATATTGAAACTATACCGTAATATTATATAACAACACACTACTTAATAGTTCCAAATTTGTATTGAAATGATTCAAATAAAAATAATTAATTAATACGAAAAATATTAAGTCGGAGTGAATATTATGACATGAAAAAAATCTTGGAAGAAGAATTTCGCAAATCTTAAATAGCAATAAAATGAAAAATAAGGAAAAATCTCCAGAAGAAACAAATGAACAAATAGAAAACTTAGATGGCTATCCAAAATATCCTGAAAGCGAAGATATTTATAACAAATTTGACGAAGAATTTGATATCGATCCAGAAAATATTTCTAAAAAAAAGCCATTTGAAATTATAAATCAAGATCCAGAATGGAACGAAAGCGACATTGACATGGAACATCTTGGAGAAGATCTAGATGTTCCTGGTTCAGAACTTGATGATGACCAAGAAAATATTGGTAGTGAAGACGAAGAAAATAATTTTTACAGCATCGGCGGAGATGATCATAACGATTTAGAAGTAGATAACCCATTATGAAAACATTAAAACAAATAGGCATTTAGATGGATCATTCAAATGCACATATTATTGAATTTGAATCAGAAATCAGAAGAAATGAAAACCATTTCTTCTGATTTTACTATTCAAGACAGAGTAGAAACTTTGCAACTGGATTATCGGTTTTAATTCTTATTTTAAATTGAACATTTTATTAAAACTAAAATCCTTTTTACCATTTTCATTTAAATTATGAATATTTTAAGATATTAAAAACTGAAGCTATTCTTTAATAAATTTTGAAGTTGAAACTTTACCATCAAGAGTTGTTTTTGTTATATAAACACCTTTTTGAAGTCCGCTAGTTTCTAATGTTGTTTTATTGCTTTTTGGACTTTTTGTTAATATTTCCTGTCCTAAGAGATTGTAGATTGACACTTTTTGAATTTCTCTATTAGCATCAATTGACAATTGGTTTGAAACTGGGTTTGGGTATATATTAGCCTCAGAATTAGCAAATGAAGGTAAATATAAGGGATTAGCTGAAAAAGCAACATCGTCAAAATAAAAAGTTGAATTTGGACCTCCGTCTCCCTGAGTACCAAAATCGAAGAAAAAAACAATTTTATTATCATTATTGTTTACGGGAGGAAATAATGTGGGTGAATTATAATCAAAGGTTAACTCTTCCCATTCATTAGCTTTAGTAACAATTGCATCAGTTTCAAAAGCTCCTCCATCAAAATCTGTTGGACTTCCTTCAAACTTCAATAATAACTTTTTTCCAGCAACAGGTGACCAAACTTTTACTTTAATAATTTTATTTGTTGAGAAATCAATTGGTCCTGCCATTTGAATTACACTTCCAGCAAAAGTTTCACCTGGATTTTTAATTATTCTTACAACATTTGAGCTTGAGTTAACCGCATTTGGATATGGATTTGATATTATTGTAGTTGCTCCACCACCAAAATCAGTAAACGGATATGTCTCAGTATTTGATTCAAAATCCAAAGGTAAAATAGGCAAAGCTAAAATAGGAGCAGTCCCTGCTGACTGAGTTATATCGTCAAACAAATATGTTGAATTTGGGCCTCCATCCCCTACGGTTCCAAAGTCAAACATAAAAACAATTTGATTATTTAAATTGTTGACAGCTTCTGCTGAAAAATCAAAGGTCAATTCCTCCCATACATTAGCAGTTGTTATAGGTGAAGATAGTTTTTGAAAAAATGAACCTGCTCCTTCGAACTTTAACAATAACTTAATACCAGCTACAGGCGAAAAAACTTTCACTTTAAAAATTCTATCTGTAGTCAAATCAACAGGAGCCGATAGGGTTATTTTACTACCCGCCCATACTGCTCCAGGTCCTTTAACCAGTTGCATAACAGTTTTACTTGTGTTAATTCCTGAAATTTGTGGATTTCCTATTTTTGTAGCAACACCTCCATCAAAATCAGTAAATGGATATGTTCTTGTTGTAGATTCAAAATCTAAAGGCAAATTTTGTGCAAAACCAATTGAGAATATCAATAAAAAAGCTATCGAAGTAATTTTTTTCATGTTTTTTTTTTCAAATTTACTCCTAATTAATTCTTTAATTTAAAAAACAACATATATAAAAACTATACAAGAAACTGTTGAGTTTAATTATATTGTTTATC
>CAIOTL010000028.1 GCA_903861155.1 uncultured Bacteroidota bacterium | reverse complement strand
TTAAAAATTAATAAAATTCGGCTAAATAAAAAAAAAAACGTTTGCTCGAAAATTCAATTCAATAGCTGTTCAAGACTTTATTTTATAATTTCCTTGCGATCGGGGCGCAAAACTTGTGTCATGCCTTCGCCCTGCTGTTTTTTTTTTGTGTCGCGTCAAGCCTTTTGTAATTTTTTAAAACTGCAAAAAACAAAATTCTGAATGGTGTCGAACGGTGTCTTATGGTCAACTGTTATACACTTGATTTTTTCAAAAGACTTTTTCAGTCGGTCGCTCATTGTCGTTTCCGAATATTGTTTGATTTCGATTCCGCTACATTTTTTTGGCCCTTGCTCCGAAAAAGTCCCAATAACTAAAACTCCTGCCGGGTTGATACTTTTTTGTGCACCGTCAAGATAATTTGAAATTTCTTGTTCGTCTGTCAAAAAGTGAAATGCTGCACGGTCGTGCCAAAAATCATACTTCTCGGTCGGCTGAAATTTTGCTACATCTGCAACAATCCATTTTACCTTCACAGCTTTGTCACCAAGTCGTTGTTTTACTCTTTCGATGGCAGCTTCTGAAATATCAAGAACGGTAATGTCCTGATAGCCCTTGTCAAGTAGATGATCAACTAAAAAACTGTCACCACCGCCAATGTCAATGATTTTGGCAGTTGTCGGCACGTTAAATTGTTTGAGGAATTCAAGCGAAGTTTCTGGTGTCGGCTGAAACCAACTAACGTCTTTCAGTTCTTTTGTCTGGTAGATATTTTCCCAATGTTTTTTGCTGTCAAAATTTTCCATTTTTCTATGTCGTTTTTACGTTTCGTTATCTTCTTTTAGGTTAATCATAACGTTTTTAGGCTTGGCGTAATGGAGGATATCTACCACTAAAGTTCATACGAATGGCACACTTCAAATATAGTAAAAATGTTTCTACAAAGCTCCTCATCAACATTACGCCAAACCACTATTCTAGCTATTAGGTGCTGGCGTACTTATTGTCGCGTGTATCCGTTTATTTTCAATACTCGGCTTATACATGTTTTTGGTATTTCGATTCAACTCCTCGTCCAAAACCAACTGTGTCTCGATATACTTGTGGCGAAATGTTGGCATTTGTTTTAAAGAAACGACTAAAGTAGTATTCATCCTGATATCCTAATTCATAGGCAATTTCTTTTACTGCTTTGTTGGTTAAGTATAATTCTCGTTTGGCTTCTATAATTATTCTTTCAGAAATTAAATCAGTTAGCGTTTTATTGAAATGTGCCTTGGTGATTTTAGCTAAGGCTTTGGTTGAAATATTTAGTGATTTTGCGTAATCGCTTGCTGTGTGTTTGGTCTTAAAATCTTTTTCAATTGCCTCTTTCAGGTTTTGTAAAATAAAGGGTTCTTTTAAGTCTGCAATAGCTTTTAGTGCGTTTGGTTCTTGTTCAGTCTTTAGTCGAGATGCTGTGATTAAAAATATTTTCAAATAAGAAATTAGTAATTCGTATTGAGCCAATGCAGGATTTTGCATTTCGGTTTTCATTTGTTCCATTATAATTCTAAAGATAGATGCTGAAACCTCATCAACTGATAAAAACGGTGGATTATAAATAGTATTAAATAGTACTCCATTGCAAGCAACTTCATTTTGATGCTTGTGTATGCAAAAGAAATCCGGGTGAAACTGTAACGCAACGCCTTTCGTGGTATTATTTCCAGACAACATAAAAGGTTGATAAGGTGAAAAAGCAAATAAACTATTCGCATCAAAATCATATTCCGAAAAGTCTGCTTTAACTTTTCCGTTGCCATGGGTAAACCAAATAAGTGAATAGTAATTGTTACGCTGAATGTGGTCAAAATAACGACCGTCTTCAAACTCAAAAAGTTTGAATGCTAAGTTTCCGTTTTGAGGATTTACCAATGTAAAAACGAGTTGCTTTGTCATATTACAAAGGTATTATTTTAATTTTCGTTCGGTTTCTTTAATGGGCAAATCATTGATACTGGCAAAACGTTTTTGCATATATCCGTTTTCATCAAATTCCCAAAGTTCATTGCCATAGCTGCGAAACCATTGTCCTGTAGGGTCGTGCCACTCATATTCAAAACGAACTGCCATTCTATTTTCACGAAATTCCCATAATTTTTTTTTGAGTTTGTAATCCAATTCCTTCTCCCATTTTCGTTTTAGAAATTCTTTCACTTCTTCTCTACCATTTATAAACTCAGTTCTATTCCTCCATTCTGTGTCAATGGTGTAAGCCAGAGAAACCTTGTCAGGATCTTTTGTGTTCCAAGCATCTTCGGCTGCTTGCACTTTTTGCAAAGCGCTTTCTAAAGTAAATGGTGGTAATGGTAATCTTTTGTTTTCCATAATTTTGATTTTAAGAAAAGGGGCTGTCATAAAATATTTTAAACAGCCCCCCTAATGATTAAATGACTTTAGCTAATGGGAAGTCAATAGCAACTTTTGTAATTGCATGCACATAATTCATTGCTGTTTTTTCAGCAACTAAAAATACCAATTCAACAACTTGACCTTTTGTATAGCCAGCATCAATAAAAGTGTCCACCGCTTCGGTTGAAGCAAAACCTTTTTTGGCTGTTATTTCTTTTGCAAGTACAACCAAGGCGTTCAATTTACTGTCAAAAGAGGCATTTCCTTTTCTGATTTCAATAGTTTGCTCTTCGGTTAAACCATTCATGGTGCCTAACAAAGTGTGCGCTGATTGGCAGTAATGACATTCATTTATCTGACTTACTACTAAATTAACTGCTTGTTTTTCTTTATTTGAAAAAGTGGTTTTAGCATTTTGGAAAGCAAGATAGTTTTCTAATGCGTTGTCTGACAATGTCATAACAGCGTATAGATTTGGAACCATTCCTAAGCCTTTGTTGAGATTATCAAAAATCTCTTGATTGTTTGCAGAGACTTCTCCTCTGATTGGAACATTAAAATTTGCCATTTTTTTATTTTTTTAAATGATATCATTATTGATGAGGCAAAGATGCAATGACATAAGAAGTCTTAAAATGGATAATTTACGCAAGTAGATGGACAATTTTTTCGATAGAGTGGGCATAGTTGAGTTTTGGCACATTTTGTCAGTCGTTTTACTATTCGTTTGTATCGCCCGCTACGCTTCTACCTAACAGGCAGGGGCTTTACGTTGGTGGGCTTTTGAAACCGAAAACTGTCTGCCAGCACCAACGTTTATAAATTGCTCAAATGTTTCAATTTAGCACTGAACCCGCCATTTTGCCAAACCGCTGTGCTTGTTGCACAACTCCAACAAATATAACAAAAAACACTTGCAAAAAAACACATAAAATTGTATTTTTAAACCATGCAAGGAAAAAAAGAACTCATGCCAAAAATGCTCTATAAAGTTCATTTACAGGACTTTATTCCTGAGCATAATTTCTATCGATTGCTTGATAAAGCTATCGATTTTCATTTTTTATATAAATCCACAGCCCAGTATTATGGAGACGAAGGACAAGAAAGTATCGATCCAGTAGTATTCTTCAAAATCTGTTTGGTAGGCTATCTAAACAACATCAATTCAGATAGAAAACTCATCGAATATTGTTCGAATTGTTTAGATGTTCGCCTATTTATTTGGTATGATATTGATGAAGCTTTGCCTTGGCACAGCACCATTAGTAGAACCCGCCAACTCTATGGCGAAGAAGTATTTTTAAACTTATTCAAAGCGGTTTTAAAACTCTGTGTTTCCAAAGGGATGATTCGAGGTAAGCGTCAAGCCGTCAGGCTGTGAAAAAACCTCATTTTCCTTTAAAATCTTCACATTTTTTATTGTTATAATCCAAATAAAGGCTTTTACTGCAGGCTTTTTTTTAGGTTGCTAATTTGATTTTTCCAAAAATGAAGGCTGATATACCCTTTAAATAGTCCGTTTTTTGCCAAAGCAAGACTTTTGCTTTGTAGGGTGATTTCCATTTTTTGAGTTTGGCAATCAGCTCGGGAACTCCGAGGATATTGATGCTACGTTTTATGTTATACACCAACATAATCAAGCTGTGTTCTCCGTTTACTTTTTCTAAACCTATTAAATCGGTGTAATTGTATCCCCATTTTCGCTTGATTGTCCCAAAGATATGTTCGTTGATCTCTTGCCGTTTGCGGTAGAGTTGTGGGTTGTTTTTGTAGCGCTGATGGTTTTCCTCGATAGCATCCGCATATTGGCTGCGGTCAATCTTCCTACCTCCTTTTCTACTGGTGCATAAGTCCTTTACGAGACAGGTTTTGCAAGCTGGTGTGCAGTATTTTTGGAATTGATAACTCGTATTTTCTTTATCTCTGGTTTTCTTGTGCCAACTTCCTGTGGTAGTGAGGATTTGTCCTTGTGGACAAGTGTAGGTATTAGTCTCTTTGTTGTAGGTGAATTTAGAGACTAAATACCCGGGTTGGGTGCCCTTCTCGTTGCTCTTGCCTTGATCGGGATGCGCCACAATGGTGGTGATGTTGGCTTGCTTGCAGGCTTCTATTTCTTGTCCATTATGGTAGCCTTTGTCTACCAAAGCCGTGTAGGTTTCTATTGCTAAATTCTCTTTGGCTTCTATGGCAATAGCTGATACCGCATTTTTATAATTGCGATTGATGGTGTGTGTGGCTACTACTAAATTGTGTTTGTCATCTACAGCGGCCTGGATATTATAAGATACTTCAACCACTTGACCTTAAACCAACAATGCTCTGGCATCTGCATCGGTGGTGCTTACTTGAGGTTCGCCACTAGCTTTGAGTTGTTCTTCTAAAAGTTCGTATTTGATTTTATTTTGTTTGAGACGCTCTATTTTTTGTTGAATATTAGTGATTGTTGGGCTGTTTTCTTGGCTGTCGTTTTGGTCTAAAGCGGTTAAATATTCTTGGATTTTGGCTTCGATATATTCTTTGTGTTTATCAATTTTCCTTTGGTTGAAATTCGATTTTTTGCCATTGTGCGCTCTGGATTTGGTTCCGTCGATAGCGATAGTATCACCGCCGATTAAATCGGCATCTTTTAAAAAAGAAACAAACAGTTTGAAGAGTTGCTTGAGTGCTTTGGGATTGTCTTTTCTAAAGTCGGCTATGCTGTGGTAATTGGGGCGAATAGATTCTAGGAGCCATTGCATCTCCAGGTTGCGAAAATATTCTTTTTCGAGTTTGCGAGAACTGCGAATGCCATTTAAATAACCATATAAATAGATTTTTAGAAAAACTTTGGTTTCAAAGCTGGGACGACCTTCGGTTTTTAAAACTTGCTCCCTAAATCCTATTCGCTCTAGGTGGATACTAAGAACAAAAGCTTCGATAAATCGAATTGGATTGTCTTGGCCGATGGTGTCTTCTAAGCTGACTACTTGCAGCTGGTGACGCGAAATTCTTTGGATGTGTTGCATCACTAAATATACAAAAACTTTATTTTTATTACAAGTATTTTTGTATATTTAATAGTAGGATTGTGAAAGTTTTTTCACAGTCTGCCGTGGACAGCGTTTTTATCAAAGCCAATGCTTCTATGGATAGTTTGGTGGAGAAAGAAGTATTAGAAGATGCCAGTGCCTTTGTAAGCAAGCAAGTTAAGCCGTTTTATTTCAATACTCTGTATGTAATTGTTTTATTTCTTTTGTCGCTTTGTCAAAGTGTTTGTTTTGGGTATCAACCACCGCTAAAGAATTTTGAATTATTTGTTTTTTCAGGGCGAAAAGTTTTTAATACCCTTGTAAATAGTACAAACAGTTTTGTTTTATTTGAGGGTTAAGAATTGTATAATTCTTATTTATTATGGGTGTCTTTAAAATATTATTTTTTTGTTTGTGTAAAAAGTGCAAAATATACAAGTAATATAAAATATTTATTTTGTTGAAAAGATGCTTTTTAAGGGAGCTCTCAAGTCATAATACAAAAATCGTACAAATCAGTAAGTAAAAAACCCCTAAACTACTGATTAACAGTGCGTTTAAGGGTTTTTAAAGTGACCTTGACTGGATTCAAACCAGTAACCTCTTGAGCCGTAATCAAGTGCGCTATTCAGTTGCGCCACAAGGCCTATTTTGTGGGTGCAAATATAGATATAATTATGCAATTTGCAAATGGGAATT
>CAIOTL010000027.1 GCA_903861155.1 uncultured Bacteroidota bacterium | reverse complement strand
CATGATATTAACACCAGCAGCACCTAAAGCAGGTCCAACCGGTGGCGACGGGTTCGCAGCACCTCCCTTAACTTGTAGTTTAACTACTTTACTAATCTCTTTAGCCATTTTTTTTAAAATTTAACACATTAACTTTGGAAGCGAAAATGTGACTTATTATATATGTAACAAAAATTATACTTTTTCAACTTGCATAAACCCTAATTCCAACGGTGTTTTTCTTCCGAAAATTTTCACCATTACTTCTAGTTTACGCTTTTCTTCATTAATTTTTTCAACAGTTCCGTTAAAACCATTGAAAGGACCATCAATAACTTTGATAGTTTCTCCTAAATTGAACGGAATGGAACGTGTATCGGTATTCACGGCCAATTCATCTACTTTCCCCAACATTCTGTTCACTTCAGAAAGTCGCAATGGTACCGGTTCTCCTCCTTTTATTTCTCCTAAAAACCCAATTACACTTGTTATTGACTTGATAATATGAGGAATTTCTCCAACAAGATTGGCTTCAATCATTACATAACCCGGAAAATAGACTTTATCCTTGGTTATTTTTTTTCCTTCTTTTACAGTAACTACTTTTTCGGTAGGAACCAGAACTTGCGAAACATAATCACCCATTCCCAATCTAGCGATTTCGGTTTCGATGTAAGCTTTCACTTTGTTCTCTTGTCCGCTTACTGCCCGAACGACATACCACTTTTTCATATTATTATCTGCCATAACAAAAAAATTATGCTTTTAACCAGTTAAAAAATCCAGCAATCGATTTTGCGAAAAATTCATCGATACCCCATGTTGCCATAGCAAGTATTACTGAAAAAACAGCAACAACAATAGTTAGACGTTGCACTTCGGCCCATTCTGGCCAAGTTACATGCGATCGTAATTCTTCAAATGCTTCTGATAGGTAATTAACAACTTTTGTCATTATGATTTGTTTTTTTGGCACGGGCGGAGGGATTCGAACCCCCATCAACGGTTTTGGAGACCGCTATTCTACCCTTGAACTACGCCCGTTCGTTAAAAACCAGTAACACCCATAAAGGCGTTACTGGCTTTATAAATATTATACTGATACTATAGAATTTCTGTTACTTGTCCAGCACCTACAGTTCTACCACCTTCACGGATAGCAAAACGTAAACCTACATTCATAGCAATTGGGCTTAACAAGGCAACTTCAATAGTTAAGTTATCTCCTGGCATTACCATCTCTACACCTGCTGGCAAAGTGATAACCCCTGTTACATCCGTTGTACGAACGTAAAACTGAGGACGATAGTTGTTATGAAATGGTGTGTGACGACCACCTTCTTCTTTTTTCAAGATATAAACCTCCGCTTTAAAGTGGTTGTGTGGTTTTACCGATCCTGGTTTAATAATAACCATTCCTCTTTTGATGTCAGCTTTATCAACACCACGCAACAATAAACCTACGTTGTCTCCAGCTTCACCTCTATCAAGGATTTTACGGAACATTTCAACTCCTGTAACTGTAGAAGTTAATTTTTCAGCTCCCATACCAATGATTTCAACAGGATCTCCTGTGTTTGCAATACCTGTTTCGATACGACCTGTAGCAACAGTTCCACGACCAGTAATTGTAAATACGTCTTCAACCGGCATCAAGAATGGTTTTGCAATATCACGAACTGGTTCTTGAATCCAAGTGTCGCAAGCTTCCATTAATTCTAAAATTTTTGGAGTCCAAGCTGGATCATTATTCAATCCACCAAGAGCTGAACCTTGAATTACTGGACAATTGTCTCCATCATATTCATAGAAATTCAATAAGTCTCTAATTTCCATTTCAACAAGCTCCAACAATTCCTCATCATCAACCATATCCACTTTATTCATGAATACAACCATTCTAGGAATACCTACTTGGCGACCTAATAGGATGTGCTCACGTGTTTGTGGCATTGGTCCGTCTGTAGCAGCTACAACAAGAATAGCACCGTCCATTTGAGCAGCACCTGTAACCATGTTTTTTACGTAATCCGCGTGACCAGGACAGTCAACGTGTGCGTAGTGACGGTTAGCAGTTTCATACTCAACGTGAGATGTATTAATTGTAATACCTCTTTCTTTTTCTTCTGGAGCATTATCAATTTGATCAAATGATTTTGCTTGACAGTAACCAGCATCAGATAACACTTTAGTTATTGCTGCAGTTAAAGTTGTTTTTCCGTGATCTACGTGCCCAATTGTTCCAATGTTTAAGTGGGGTTTGTTACGGTTAAAGGTTTCTTTTGCCATTTTACTTAGTTTTTAATCTTTATTAATTTATTAGTGTTCAATTTTATACTTTTTTTGAGCCAACTACGGGAATTGAACCCGTGACCTCTTCCTTACCAAGGAAGCACTCTACCCCTGAGCTAAGTCGGCAGAGAAATTTTTGTT
>CAIOTL010000026.1 GCA_903861155.1 uncultured Bacteroidota bacterium | reverse complement strand
TGAAATCGAAGTCGTTTATAGTTTTCATAAAAAGTGTTTTTATTTTTTTTTTGATAGAAAAGCAAATATAGAACTTTTAGATTAGCTATAAATTGAAAATCCTCAAAAAAAGACACCTTCTAATAACGAAAACGTTGTAATTTAATATACAAAAGTGTTTTTCGATTTATTATTCATAAGAAAAGGCTGTGTTTGGAATAATTTTGGCTAACTATATTTCTGAAACTTTACAAACGAAATTTAGAGAATCACCCATTTTCTGCTATATTTGCCTCATGCATTTTTCAGAAATTTTAGGGCAGGATCACATTAAAAATCACTTGACACGAAGTGCCGATTTGGGCAGAATTCCTCACGCACAATTATTCATTGGTCCAGAAGGAAGTGGCACTTTGCCAATGGCAATCGCTTATGCACAATACATCTTATGTAGCAATCAAAACGGCGAAAATACAGGTCCTAATGATGCTTGCAATCTTAAATTCCAAAAAATTTCGCATCCCGATTTGCATTTCGTTTATCCATCGGTGAGCACCGAAGAGGTGAAAACAAAACCCAAAAGCATTGATTTCATTACCGATTGGAGATTATTTGTTGCCCAAAATATTTACGGCGGTTTATTCGATTGGTATTCTGTTTTGGGCGTTCAAAACAAACAGGGAATTATTCGTGTAGAAGACGCAGAGGAAGTTTTAAAAACTTTGGCATTAAAATCATATGAAGGCGGTTATAAAATTATGATCGTTTGGATGGCGGACAAAATGCATACCGCCGCTTCGAATAAATTGCTAAAATTGCTTGAAGAACCGCCAGAAAAGACAGTTTTTATTTTAATTTCGGAAAACGAAGAAGACATCATTCAAACGATTCGTTCCCGTTGTCAAGTATTGCATTTTAACGGATTGAGCGAGTATGTGATTACGGAAGCTTTGGTTTCACGTGAAAATATAGAATTAAAACTGGCTACAAAAATTGCACATCAAGCACAAGGAAATTACAATAAAGCTTTGCATTTATTAAAGGATGACAAAGACGAATTTCCATTCGAACAATGGTTTGTAGTTTGGGTTCGTGCCGCTTTTAAAGCCAAAGGAAATCCTGCTGTAATTGCCGATTTAATTCAATGGAGTGAACAAATTGCAACTTTAGGAAGAGAAACCCAGAAAAAATTCTTGCAGTTTTGCATCGATCTTTTTCGTCAGGCGTTACTATATAATTACCAAACTCCGAGTTTAATTTATTTAGAACCAACAGTCGAAAATTTTTCGATAGCGAAATTTGCGCCTTTTGTCAACGGCAACAATATTCATGAAATATTCCAAGAATTATCCGATGCAATTTATCATATCGAACGCAACGGAAATGCCAAAATCATCCTGACCGATTTATCCATAAAACTCACTCGTTTAATCCATAAAAAATAAGCTTATGAACAACGCTGCTCCCCTATTAATTTTAGTTTTTTTGGCCATCACGTTTATACAATCTGGCTATGACAAACTATTTCATTGGAAAGACAATCTCAATTGGTTAAAGGAACATTTTGCCCAAACTCAACTCAAAAATCTCGTTCATTTAGCCTTGATGAATATCTTGGTTTTAGAATTAATTTCGGGTGTTTTGTGCATTGTGGGTTGTATTCAATTGTTCGTGAGCAACGAAAGAACATTCGGATTATATGGTGCTATTTTTTCTTGTATTACATTATTAATGTTGCTTTTCGGACAAAGATTAGCCAAAGATTATGATGGTGCCAGAACCATTGCCATCTATTTTATTCCAGCGGTTATGGCGGTTTATTGGTTGAATTAGAAAAACAAAATCTCTTTTTGAACACAAAATGTATATAAAAATGACTCCAAAACATCCTTCTGAATCTTTGACGATATTGACTGATTTGGTTTTGCCAAGTGAAACCAACGCTTTGAATAATCTTTTTGGTGGCGAATTATTAGCGCGAATGGATCGTGCCGCCAGTATTTCTGCAGGAAGACATTCCCGAAGAATTGCAGTAACGATATCGGTAAATCACGTAGCTTTCAACAAAGCCATTCCGCTGGGAAGCGTTGTTATTGTGGAAGCAAAAGTGTCAAGAGCCTTCAAAACTTCGATGGAAATCTACCTTGATGTTTGGATCGAAGACAGAGAATCAGGTGAAAGAATCAAATCTAACGAAGCTATCTATACTTTCGTTGCTGTGGATGAAACCGGGAAACCAGTTCAAGTTCCTGAAATAATTCCCGAAACCAAACTCGAAATTCACCGTTATGAAGATGCGCTAAGACGCAAACAATTGAGTCTGGTTTTGGCTGGAAAATTAAACCCTCACGATGCTACGGAATTGAAGGCGTTGTTTGTGTGAAAAAATCATAATAATGGAGGAAAAAGAATTTGTATTCAAAAGAAGCTTTAGTGATGGCAAACAAAGGCGATTAATATTTAATACGAAAAACTTCAAATTTGAAAATAAGGATTTTGGAAATAATTTGTTTACCATTTTTGATAAAGAAGAAATAACAGATTATCGGTTTGGCATTCGTTGGATTCGCTTTGAACTTACTTATGGTAGAGAATATCAAATATTTGTCCGTAACAAAGAAAAATAAGATTATAAAAATTAGTTTCAAGTCCTATTTAGGCAGGAAAAAGAATGCTTTTCACAAGCTTTATTGTGAAAT
>CAIOTL010000025.1 GCA_903861155.1 uncultured Bacteroidota bacterium | reverse complement strand
GTGGAACGATTTGACCGAAAAAATGGGCTATTGGGTCGATATGGAAGATCCCTACATCACCTACAAATCCAAGTATATGGAAACCGTTTGGTGGATTTTGAAACAAATCTACAACAAGGATTTGATGTACAAAGGCTACACTATTCAGCCGTATTCACCAAAAGCGGGGACTGGTTTGTCTTCACACGAAGTGAACCAACCTGGAAGTTATCGTGATGTTACGGATACTACGGTTGTGGCGCAATTCAAAGCTTTAAACGAAACTTTACCAAGCTTTCTTCAAGGATTTGGAGATGTTCATATCTTGGCTTGGACGACAACGCCTTGGACTTTGCCAAGTAATACAGCTTTGACAGTTGGTCCAAAAATTGATTATGTTTTAGTGAAAACGTTCAATCAATATACGTTTTTACCAAGCAATGTCATTTTAGCTAAAAACTTAGTTGGTAAACAATTCGGAAAAGGATTTTTTGAAGTTGATAATGAAGATGTTTTTTTATTAGAATTAATGAATTCGGATTTTAATTCTATTGAAGATAAGATAAATGAGGAATTAAGTGATATTGCAACTTTGTTAAAATCTTTAGATGATGATTCTTTGAAGGAAGCAAAGGTTAGGACTGAATATCTTAAGAATAATAGTAAAAAAATTCCATACCAAATTATTGCCGAATGCAAAGGCGCTGATTTAGTTGGAATTCGTTACGAACAATTGATGCAATTGGCTAGACCATACCAAAATCCAGAAAATGCTTTCCGAGTAATTTCAGGAGATTTTGTGACTACCGAAGACGGAACAGGAATTGTACACACTGCACCAACTTTTGGTGCAGATGATGCAAAAGTAGCCAAGGAAGCGATTCCTGAAGTGCCACCAATGTTGGTTTTAGATGAAAACGGAAACCCAGTTCCATTGGTAAATTTACAAGGAAAGTTCATCGATGGTTTAGGAAGTTATTCAGGAAAATACGTCAAAAATGAATATTACACGGATGGCGATGCTCCAGAACGTTCGATGGATGTGGAAATTGCCATTCAGTTAAAAGAAGAAAATAAGGCTTTCAAAGTAGAGAAATACGTGCACAGTTACCCACATTGTTGGAGAACGGACACGCCAATTTTATATTATCCGCTGGATTCTTGGTTTATAGAAATTACCAAGGTTCGAGACAGAATGTTCGAATTGAACGAAACCATTAATTGGAAACCAAAATCAACAGGAGAAGGTCGTTTTGGGAATTGGTTGAAAAATGCCAACGACTGGAATTTATCACGTTCTCGTTTTTGGGGAATTCCTTTGCCAATTTGGAGAAACGAAGAAGGAACCGAAGAAATTTTAATTGGTTCAGTTGAAGAATTATACAACGAAATCGAAAAATCTATTGCTGCAGGTTTCCAAAAGGAAAATCCTTTCAAAGGTTTTGAAATTGGAAATATGTCTGAAGCCAACTATGATTTTGTTGACCTGCACAAAAATGTGGTTGACGAAATCACCTTAGTTTCTACTTCTGGAAAACCAATGAAACGCGAAGCCGATTTGATCGACGTTTGGTTTGATTCGGGTTCTATGCCTTATGCGCAATGGCATTATCCTTTTGAAAACAAAGATAAAATTGACGAAAACAAAGATTTTCCTGCTGATTTTATTGCCGAAGGGGTAGATCAAACTCGCGGTTGGTTTTATACTTTACATGCGATTGCCACTTTGGTTTTTGATAAAGTAGCGTATAAAAATGTAGTTTCAAATGGTTTAGTTTTAGACAAAAACGGACAAAAAATGTCCAAACGTCTCGGAAATGCAGCTGATCCATTCGAAACATTGAATGAATATGGCCCTGATGCCACACGTTGGTACATGATTTCTAATGCGAATCCTTGGGATAATTTGAAGTTTGATTTAGAAGGAATTGCTGAGGTTCGTCGAAAATTCTTTGGAACATTATACAACACGTACTCATTCTTTGCGCTGTATGCTAACATCGATAAATTCACTTACGCCGAAGCGGAAATTCCGTTAAACGAAAGACCAGAAATTGATCAATGGATTATTTCAGAGTTGAATACTTTGATAAAAGTGGTTGATGAGGCTTATGCGGATTATGAACCGACAAAAGCGGCTCGTGCGATTTCGGAATTTGTACAGGAAAATTTGAGTAATTGGTATGTTCGTTTATGTCGTCGTCGTTTTTGGAAAGGGGAATATGCAACGGATAAAATCGCGGCATACCAAACGTTATATACCTGTTTATTGACCATCAGCAAACTGGGAGCCCCAATCGCTCCGTTCTTTATGGACAAGCTTTACAGAGATTTAACATTGGCAACAAAGTCTGAAAAATTCGACTCAGTACATTTGGCAGAATTTCCAAAATATGTTGGAAACTTTGTTGATAAATCTTTGGAGAGCAAAATGCAGAAAGCGCAGACCATTTCATCATTGGTTTTATCGCTTCGAAAAAAGGAAATGATCAAGGTGCGTCAACCTTTGCAAAAGGTAATGATTCCAGTACTTGACGAAGGTTTTAGAGCTGAAATTGAGGCAGTTTCCGACCTTATAAAGGCCGAAGTTAACGTCAAGGAAATCGTGCTTTTGGATGATGCTTCGGGGATTTTGGTGAAACAAATTAAGCCCAATTTCAAGGCGCTTGGACCACGATTCGGAAAGGATATTGGATTGATTTCCAAGTGCATACAGGGGTTCACGCAGGAACAAATTAATCAATTGGACAAGGAAGGAAGCGTAGATGTTGTTATTGCTGGAAATAGTATAACTTTATCATTAGAAGAGGTGGAAATTTCTTCGCAAGATATTGAAGGTTGGTTGGTCGCCAACTCAGACGGAATAACGGTTGCGCTAGATATCACGATTTCCGAGGAATTAAAACAGGAAGGAATTGCCAGAGAATTAGTTAACCGAATTCAGAACATAAGAAAAGATTCAGGATTTGAGGTAACTGATAAAATTAAAGTACATTTGCAAAAAAATTCCGAGTTGGAAAAAGCCGTAAAATCAAATGAGGCTTATATTAAGTCGGAAACATTAACAGAAATGTTGGTTTTTGAAGAAAATATTGGTGACGGAACCGAAATAGAATTTGACGAAATAAAAACAAAAATAGCAATCACAAAATAATTAGAAAATGACAGATGAAATTGCAAGATACTCAGACGCTGATTTAGCTGAGTTCAAAGAACTTATTATTAAAAAAATACACAAAGCACAAGCCGATTTAGATTTGATCAAAAGTGCTTATATGAACGATTTAAACAACGGAACCGACGATACTTCGCCTACCTTCAAAGCCTTTGAAGAAGGAAGCGAAACCATGTCAAAGGAAGCCAATTCACAGTTGGCAATACGTCAGGAGAAGTTCATTCGTGATTTGAAAAACGCACTCTTCCGTGTAGAAAACAAGACGTATGGCGTATGTAAAGTAACCGGGAAATTAATCAGCAAAGACCGATTATTGATTGTTCCTCACGCAACAATGAGTATCGAAGCCAAAAATTTACAACGATAATTCTATTAGGATTAAACAATTAACGCTCCGTTTGGGGCGTTTTTTTTAGAAAATAATAGTACTTTTGCGCATTAAAATTTACAAAATGAATTTACGAAAAGCTTACCTGATAGTTTTTATCATCTTATTAGTTGACCAAATTACCAAAATTTACATCAAAACCAATTTCGTTTACGGCGAAAGCGGACAAATTGATGTTACCGGTTGGTTCAAAATCCTATTGATAGAAAACGAAGGAATGGCTTGGGGAACCGTGATTCCTGGCATTTATGGAAAATTGTTTCTTACCGTTTTTCGTCTTGTTGCCGTTACGGGAATTGGTTATTGGCTTTGGGATTCTGTCGAAAGAAAACACAGTTCAAACTATCTTATTGTGGCAATTTCCCTGATTCTTGCCGGCGCTTTTGGTAATATTATTGACTCAGTTTTTTATGGTGTAATTTTCGACGACAGCTATGGTCATTTGGCTACATTATTCACAGACAAACCCTATGGGACGTGGTTTCACGGAAAAGTGGTTGATATGTTATATTTCCCTTTATTCGAAGGAAACTGGCCAGAATGGTTCCCAATTTGGGGAGGACACCACTTTAAATTCTTCAATGCGATTTTCAACATTGCCGATATGTCTATCTCCACAGGCGTCGGGATTTTATTGGTTTTCAATAAAAAAGCATTTCATCATCAGCATTAGGAGCTTTTTCCTGCTTTACACTCTATCTTTTTCTTTTTAAAGGAAAAAGAAAAAGGATGCCGTTTCAATCAGGGCTAGAAATTTGGGTAACTTAGAAATTTAGTGGACACTAACTAGAATCTCGTGCTAGCTGTAATTATTCCATATTTTCCCAAGCAGAAGCGTTGTTTCTTCTTGTTTGTAAAACAGCATAAAGCATCAGAATACCAACTAAACCTCCAATTAAAACAAATGCTGAATGTGAACTATTATAGCCTCTTATTGAACTTATTATGGCGGTAATTATGAATCCCCAAAAAACCCATTTTTTCCAATTAAGTAGCATTATCACAAACAAAATATTTATGAAGGCTATTGTTATGTGTTCAAAAATATCATTTGTAGTCGTATTTCTTAAATATTTAAAAATTAATTCATTTGGAAGTAAAATGTATGTTAAAATTGCTAAAGAATTTCCAATTATTATAAACATAAGCCAAAGGGTTACAAATAAATGTCTTTGTTTTGGTTCTTGATTTTCTTCCATTTTTTTAAATATTGCTTTCTTCTT
>CAIOTL010000024.1 GCA_903861155.1 uncultured Bacteroidota bacterium | reverse complement strand
AGCAATTGTAAAACTTATTTTAAGCATATTTGCTCTTCCTGCTTTTTCAGTTTCAATTTGTTTTCCTGAACTTCTAACTTTGTAAGCTGAAGTTTTCATATCTAAAACAGTTAATTTAGATCCCTTTTCAACGGTTTTTGATAATTCGTCGTTTTGACCTAATAAAACCTCATTAGTTTTTTTAGATTCCCCAAGAACAACAACAGTGCTGTCTCTTTGAGTAGTCAATTTTGTATTTTGTTTTTTCAAGCCATCATTTTCAGTAATTAAAACTTTCATATCTCCTTGTAATTTGAGAAATTGGGTTTTATATTTTGACATTGAAGCTACGTCTCCTTTAGATTTTTTGACTTCTTCAATTAAACTAGACACTTTATCCCTTTCTTTAATTAATTCTTCAGACATAGAGGTATTCTCGGCAATTGCTGTATCATAGGTAGTTTTTAACTCTTGTAAGTTTTTTATAACCGACTCTTTTTCGGAAACGGTTTTTGTCAACACAGTTTGAACAGCCTTCGCATCGGAGGTCATTTTAAAAATGCAAACTAAACTTCCTAATAATAAAATTGCTAAAACGGCAATAACTACCTTTAGTCTTGAACTTGAATTGTTTTGTTGTTCTTCCATTTTTTTAAAATTTTTATACAAATTTAATAATAAAATATCAGTTAATAACGATTTCTAAACAATTATATTATATTTGAGCATTATATTTTTATGGAAAAACTTATACCATTTACCAGCATTGATCTTGCAAAGATTACAAACCACAGAAGTGGCGAAATAAAATTTGGAGAAAAAATGCTTACTGTACCAAAAGGAACGGATCCCTTATTATTCCTTAAAGTCTCTGAGGCAAAATATGTATTATTCGGAATACCTGAAGATATTGGCGTAAGAGCCAATTTTGGCAGGCCTGGAACGGCATCGGCTTGGGATAGTGCCATAAAAAATATTGCTAATATACAACACAACCGTTTTTGCAAAGGATATCAACTGCTTGTTTTAGGACAACTCGATGTGTGTGAAGATATGAAAGAAGTTGAGCATCTGAATTTTCACAATGTGAATGATCGCTCTAAATTAAGTAAACTCGTAGAAAAAATTGATAAAGAAGTTTCCCATATTATTTTTAACATTGTAAAATCTGGAAAAACACCAATAATTATTGGTGGTGGTCACAATAATTCCTATGGAAATATAAAAGGAACAGCTCTCGCTAAAGGGAAATCCATAAATGCCATTAATTTTGATGCGCATTCTGATTTCAGAATTTTGGAAGGACGACACAGCGGAAACGGATTTTCCTATGCTTATGAAGAAGGATTTTTGAAAAAATATTTCATATTTGGATTGCATGAAAATTATACTTCAAAAAGTGTTTTGGACATTATAAAAAAAACGGAGGATCGAGTGCGCTATAATACTTATGATAGTGTTAAAATTCGAAAAGAAAAGGATTTTAATCATGAACTCGTACAAGCGATGGAATTCATTAAAAATGATTACTACGGAATTGAGATTGATCTTGATGCAATCCCCTATATTGCAAGCAGTGCTATGACATTGAGTGGTTTCTCCATTGAAGAACTTCGACAGTTTATTTCCTTCTTTTCCAAAAATAAAAATGCTTCTTATTTGCATATTTGCGAAGGAGCACCTGACTTAGGTGAAGAAAATAATAATCATTTGATAGGGAAACTCATCGGATATTTAGTGACTGATTTTATAAAATCAAATAGCGCCACAATTCTATTGTAACAGCAAAATCTTTTTTTTGATTGATCCAAAAAAGGAAATAATTTCAATCAAAAATAATAAACCTATCTTTGCATCATTATCTATGTACTTATCATGCGATATTTAATACAAAATTTATGTTATTCGAAGATTTATCACTTTCAAAAAGTATACAAAAAGCCGTATTTGAAGAAGGCTACATAAACCCCACTCCCATTCAAGAACAATCCATTCCGCTGGTTTTGACAGGGAAAGATTTGATAGGTTGCGCACAAACCGGCACGGGAAAAACGGCTGCATTTGCCATTCCAATCATACATCAATTGCACCGAATCGTGGGTTCGTCAAAAAAAGCCAAAGAAATTCGCGCATTGATAGTTACTCCTACCCGTGAATTAGCGGTACAAATTGGACAAAGTTTTGAGACTTACGGAAAATATACTAACTTGACCCAACTCACTATTTTTGGAGGGGTTTCTCAAGTTCCACAAGTAGATACCTTACGCAAAGGAGTCGATATACTCGTGGCAACGCCAGGAAGACTGCTCGATTTACACAAACAAGGTTTTATCGATTTCGACCATTTGCATACATTGGTTCTTGACGAAGCTGACCAAATGCTGGATATGGGATTCATAAATGACGTAAAAAAAATTGTAAAGCTTACGCCAAAAAACAGACAAACGTTGTTATTCTCGGCAACGATGCCAATCGCCATTCGAGAATTAGCCGAAATGTTCCTGAAAGATCCTGCAAAAGTAGAAGTTTCACCTGCTTCATCAACTGCCGAAAATGTAGAGCAACACGTTTATTTTGTCGAAAAAACCGAGAAAAGAAACTTGTTGTATCATTTGATAAAAAATCAAAATTTATCGGATGTATTGGTTTTTTCTAGAACCAAACACGGTGCCGATAATGTGGTGAAAGCTTTGCGAAAAAACAATATCGCTGCCGAAGCCATTCACGGCGACAAATCACAAAATGCTAGACAACGCGTTTTAGATGCTTTCAAAAAGAAAGAAGTAGGAGTTTTAGTGGCAACTGATATTGCAGCTCGTGGTATCGATATCGACCAATTACCATTTGTAATCAATTTTGATTTGCCAAATATTCCGGAGACATATATACATAGAATTGGTCGAACTGGTCGTGCCGGAAATGAAGGAGTTGCCATTTCATTTTGTTGTAAAGATGAACATCAATATTGGAAAGATATTCAAAAACTGATAAAAGTCGATGTAAAAACCATAAATGACCATCCTTATCCTTGGCATTCTGGAAGTCCGGAAACCGCTACAGCTGCTGCACAAAAAAATTCAAACCGAAGTGGAGGGGCCCATAAATCGAGAAAATCTCAGGTTTCAAAACAAAATAAAAAACGCTGGTATTAATTTTTCATTATTCTAAAATATCACTTAAAAAGCACTTTTTAACCAAAACTTAAAAGTGTTTTTTTTTTATTAGTAATCTTCTTGTTATCAGCTATTTATGAGTTAATTATTTGTTATAATAATTTGATTATTGACTGTTTTTTGTTAATTTTATGGAAGTTAATTATAAACAATTTAATAGTATACATTATGAAAACTTTAGTTAAAACAAACAGCTTTTTTCCATCATTGGAGAGTAAATCGTTGAACAATTTTTTCGATGATTTTATTACAAAAGATTTATTTGATTGGACTGACAGAAATTTTGCAGCTTTAGGCAGCAATTTGCCTTCTGTGAATTTAAAAGAAACGGATACTAAAATTGAAGTTGAAATGGCAGCTCCTGGTATGAAAAGAGAGGATTTCAAAGTTGAAATCGACAATGATATTCTGATGATTTCTTCAGAAAAAGAAGAAGAAAAAGAAGAAAAGAAAGACAACTACATCAGAAGAGAATTTAATTACCAATCATTCAACAGAACATTTAGTTTGCCTGAAACAATAGATGAAAACAAGATAGAAGCTAATTACAAAGATGGTATTCTCCATGTTGTTGTTGCCAAAAAAGAAGGGGCAAAAAAAAGAGCTTTAAAAACCATTCCTATTAAATAAATGAATCCCAATATCCTATTTGTTTGTAAATTTCGGTTGAATTTGTGCCAAAAAGCAAGAAAAACTAACTTAAACTAATTTTTCTTGCTTTATTTATTTGGTCATTAATTACTTGAAATAATTTAACAGGTTCAAACGGTTTGATAATTATATCATTCATTCCTGCCGAAAGAGCTTCCTCAGTTATTTCGTCCTTTGCAAAAGCCGTTAAGGCAATAACTGGAGTGTATATCCCTTTCAAACGAATTTTTCTAGTAGTTTCAAAACCATTCATCAATGGCATATTGATATCCATCAAAATAACATCAAAATTCTCCTTTTTCAATATTTCCAAAGCTTGATATCCATCATCGACAATAACACAACTACAATTGTTTTTTTCGATTATTTTTTTGGTGACAGTTTGATTGATCTTGTTGTCTTCAACTACTAATACTTTAAATATTTGACTTGAACTCAGATCTACCTTGATATTATTGATTATTTCGAATGTTTTATTAGGATCAAATTCAAATGCTATCGTAAATTTGAATGTAGTGCCTTCTCCAATTTTGCTCTGTAAACAAATTTCGCTTTTAAATAATTCCAACAATCGTTTTACAATCGCTAAACCAAGTCCGGTTCCCTGATAATCGTTTTCTTTTCTGCCAACTTGAACAAATTTTTCGAAAATTTTGTCTTGATCGGAGGTTGCAATTCCCACTCCATTATCTTTGATTTTGAATTCAATAAAATAATATTTGTTTTCGATTTTTAACAAATTAGCGGTAACGATAACTTCTCCATTTTTTGTGAATTTCAAGGCATTGCTAATTAAATTCATCAAAATTTGCGAAAGCCTTAATTTATCTCCAATCAAAAATTCAGGAATTTTAGTATCAATTTCAACTGATATTTTATTATTATGATTTTGCGCTATAAAGGAAAGAGAATTTTTTATCATATTAATTTCATCTGGAACATTGAAAATGAGATTTTCGAGAACAATTCTGTTTTCCTCAATCTTATTAATATGGAGAATATCATTAACTAGGGACAATAAATATCTAGCCGAGAATTTGAGTGAATCCAAATGAGGGCTACCAGCAAGTTCTTTATGCTCGTCCAATAACATATTTGTAATTCCCACAACACCATATAATGGTGTTCTTAATTCGTGACTTATGGTCGATACAAATTGTGTTTTTAACTGTGAAGCTTCTTCGGCTTTTTCTTTGGCAATTTGTAATTCCTCATTGGCATCAGTAAGCTCAATATTGATCTTTTTCTTGAAATTATAGTTTTTGTACAACGAATAAAGCAACAACAATAGAAAGAAAAATACAACTATAAAAAGTACCTCAATAATTTTAGATTTCCTTAAACTTTGCGATTGTAATTTTTTCTCCGTTTCAATTTTATCAATCTCTCTTTTATATTCGTCCAATTCAAGATTAATTCCAGCAACATTGGCCTTTTTAAGTTTTTCTTGGTTGTAAAGTTCTTCCGTAATTTTATCGTAAAGTGCCAAGTTCTCGTAAGCTTTTTTATAATCCCCATTTTTTAGTAAAAACTTGGAATACTCTTGATGTGAATAGGAAAGGTCTTCTTTTCCGCTTCCTTTGTTTCCTAATTTAATGGCATTCAAGAAATAAGATTCCGCTTTTTTATTTTCACCTATATGTCCATTATACATACCATTGAGCATATTTAAAATAACAATGGTAGATTCATTACCAAATTTTGGATGATATGTGTTGACGAATTTAAGATAAGGAAATCCTTCTTTAAAATTGCCAACATCAAAATAAGCCCAAGCAATATTAAGTTTGGTGAGAACATTGCTACTCGTATCTGCACTTTTAGTGCTATATTCCAATGCCTTTTTGTAATAACTTATTCCCTTCGCATTTTGTTTTATGTTGAAACAATATATGTTACCCAAATTATTATTTAACCAATCTTTTAATTTATCATTATCTATTTTGTTCGCATAAGATAATCCTTTATTAAAGTAAAAAATTGCTTTGTCATACTCTGACAATTCATCATAATTTAAAGCAATTGAATTATAGGAAGTGGCAATGAGATAATCATCTTTAATTGCAAAGGAGTAATGTAAAGCAATCCTAGATGTCGCTAAAGATTTTTCGAAATTAGCGGATGTTCTATAAGCCGTTGCTTGCTTAGTTAGTTTGGTGATTTCTACTTTGGAAAGAGTTTTTGTTTGGACAAACGAATTGCTACTGAAAGGATTCAGCAATAATAACAACAATACGATAATTCGAATTTGAAGCATACCTTTTTAATGTCATTCCAAATATACACTTTAATAAATAAATGAGGAAGAATTTTTAAAGTTTTTTATAAGTTATTTCTTTATATATAACTATTAAAAACAATGTTTTGAATCAAGGAATAGCACTAAAAAAACTGTCCAAATAATTGACAGGCTGAAGTATATTAAAAATAAATGTTTCTTTCAAGAAGATTTACATTTTTAATTTCGATGGAGAAATTTTGTTTCCCCTTACACCTTCCCATTTCCCAACAACCGATGTTGCCAAGGCATTTCCCATAACATTAGTTGCACTACGAAACATATCGCAAAAATGGTCAATTGGAAGAATCAAGGCGATTCCTTCAATAGGGATTTTAAACATCCCACATGTAGCTGCCACAACCACTAAACTGGCTCTTGGAACTCCCGCAATTCCTTTACTTGTCAACATCAAGACCAAAAGCATTGTCATTTGCATCCCTAAATCCATATGGACACCATAAGCTTGGGCTATAAAAATGCTCGCGAAAGTCATATACATCATACTTCCGTCCAAATTAAAAGAATAACCTAGCGGCAACATAAAAGAAACAATCTTGCTATTTATTCCAAAACGCTCCAGTTCCTCAGTTAGTTTGGGAAAAACAGCTTCGCTACTTGTCGTGCCAAAAGCAATTATTAACGGACCCATAATGTGTTTCAATAAGGTTTTCATTCTTTTTCCAAGGAAAATAAAACCAACTATAAAGAGAAAAATCCATAAAGATCCTATTCCTATCAGGAAGGAACTGAAAAATTTCACATAAGTAATGACCAGATCATTCAATTCTTTTATGGCAAAAACACCCGCAATTGCCCCAAAAACCCCAAGTGGTGCTAATTTCATTACATAATTCACCATTTTCAAAATGATATGAGACGTTTTTTCCAATGCATCGATGACTGGTTTGGCAAAACTTCCAACTGAGGCTGCTGACAGTCCGAAAAATATGGAGAAAATAACGATTTGCAGAATTTCATTATTCGACATTGCCTCAAAAATACTTTTGGGAATTATATGTTCTATAAAACTCTGAGTTGAAAAACTATGGGTGATTCCTATTACTTCGGCCACGGAAGTCAAATCGACATTTAATAGATTTAATCCAACTCCTGGTTTTAAAATATTTACCCAAAACATTCCTATTAACAACGAAATAAATGAGGCCGAAAAAAACCATCCCAAAGCCTTTCCTCCTATTCTTCCAACAGTTTTAATGTCTCCCAATTTGGCAATTCCAACTACCAAAGTTGTAAATACCAGGGGCGAAATTATCATTTGAATCAAACGGATGAAAATCGTAGCCAATATTTTAATCTTGTCACTAAATTCTTTGGCAAAAGGGACATCGTAATTATTATGAATATAAATACCCAGTATTGCTCCGAAGAACATGGCGATAAGAATTTGAACAGTCAGATTTCCTAATAAGGATGTTTTTTTTATTTTTCTTGGCGTCATTTTTTGGGTGTTCAATTTTCAGTCTTCCATTTTTCTGTAAAATGAACACTGCAAACAATTTTAATAAGTTTTATTTATTAAATAAAAATCAGCTAGAACTATTGCAGCCATTGCCTCAACGATAGGTACTGCACGCGGAACAACACAAGGATCATGTCTACCTTTACCAGTCATTTCAGTAATATTTCCTTTGTTATCCAATGAATCTTGTTTTTGCATTATTGTAGCCACCGGCTTGAAAGCAACACGGAAATAAATGTCCATTCCATTGCTAATTCCCCCCTGAATTCCTCCAGAAAGATTTGTTTTTGTGGTTCCGTCCGGATTGTATAAATCATTGTGTTCGCTTCCTTTCATTTGTGAGCCGCAAAAACCGCTTCCAAATTCGAAACCTTTTACGGCATTTATCGAAAGCATTGCTTTGCCCAATTCGGCATGTAATTTATCGAAAACGGGTTCCCCCAAACCTATAGGAACATTTTGAATCACGCAAGTTACGGTTCCCCCTACTGTGTCTCCTTGTTTTTTTATGACACGAATATATTCTTCCATTTTAATGGCAGATTCTTCATCTGGACAGCGTACCGGATTGTTTTCGGTTTTTGAAAAGTCTAAAGCTTGGTATGGTTTTTCCAAAAATATTGGTCCAACGGAAGAAACATAAGCATTGATTTTTATTCCTGATAACATCTGTTTTGCGACGGCACCGGCAACAACTCTACTCGAGGTTTCACGAGCTGAGCTTCGGCCACCACCACGATAATCACGAATACCATATTTTTTTTCATATACATAATCCGCGTGGCTTGGCCTATAGTTGTCTTTTATATGCGAATAATCGTCTGATTTTTGATTAGTGTTTGGTATGATAAAACCTATTGGAGTTCCAGTTGTTTTTCCTTCGAAAATTCCAGAAAGAAATTGTACATCATCTGGTTCTTTTCTTTGGGTGACTATAGCAGATTGCCCTGGTTTTCTGCGTGACATTTCATATTGAATTGCATCTAAATCCAACGTGATTCCTGAGGGACAACCGTCAATTATTCCGCCTAAAGCTTCTCCATGTGATTCTCCAAAAGTTGTGATTCTATATAGTGTTCCGTAACTATTTCCTGCCATTATTTTTAGTTTTGAACAAATATAATATTTTAGTTCAAAGTTTAAAAGTTTAAAGTAAGAAGTTTTTAAAAGCGACACACAATTTGTAGGCATTTCAAAAATTATACACCAGATTTCTTTAACCTTTAATACGTTTTTTTTGCCATTGAACTGTTAAAAAAATCATTTCCACAAAAATAAAATGGTGCCGGGCGAATTGTTTTTACCAATAAATATGGCAATTATGAAACTTTTTTTTATTAAAATATAATTTTTTCAATTTATCACAGTTATATATT
>CAIOTL010000023.1 GCA_903861155.1 uncultured Bacteroidota bacterium | reverse complement strand
TATTGAAGGCTTAATTTTTTTTAAATATCCATAATTTTACTCAAAATTATGCAATACTAATCGGCTTCATATCCATAAATTCCTCAATTCAAATTTCAGACAATTCTCTGCCAACCCCGATTTTTTATTCCTCCAAAAGAAACCCAGGAATTTGGTAGAATTAATACATTTATTAAAAATCCTTCTTATAGTAATCGAACAAATCAGTATAACCCCATTCCATTTTTAGTCAAAACTGACGACGAACATTTGGTTTAGCAGAGATTATAAAAATAAAAGCCCCATCAGCAATGACTGATAGGACTTTTAAAGTTGAAAAAGCTAATTAATTCGATTCAAGTACAAAATTCATTGTCACTTTAGCGTTTTCGGCAATCTTTCCTTTTACTAAATTTGGAATTTCTACGTTATAATCTTGTGGCTTAACTAAAATCAAGCTTGACACAATAATTTTACCGCCATTCAACACAAGTCCTATTTTAGTTTTGATTCTTTTTGTAACTCCATGTATAGTCAAATCTCCTTCTAGATCATAAGATGATTTTGTTGATGATATTTTTTTTGCATCAAAATTTGAGATTTTACCTTTGAAAGTTGATTTAGGGAATTTAGAAGATTCCATATAATTTTCATTAAAGTGCTCTTCCATTAATGGGGACTTAAATTTGAATGCTTTTACCAATACCAATGCAACGAAATCACCGTTAGATTCATCAAGAATACAAGAAACATTACTGTTTGTACCAGCAATTTCTTCAAAAGCAGGCATTGAAGCTTCGAATCTCACTTCACCACCACGAGTCATCATTTTTTGTGAAAAAACTATGTTTCCAATTAAAAAACACAATGCAACTATTATTATCTTTTTCATTTTTATTTAATTATTATTTGGTTTATACTTATAATTTATTTTATTGACATGACTAATTTGGGCATCCTTGAGTTTTCCAAAGTATGAACATATTTATAGTAGTTTGTGGCATAGATCCAGATTGAGGCATAACGCCACCACAGGATTGAGATTGATCTATTCTGCATATTATATTTCCATTTTGCACACCATCCTTTACTTGGGCATAGTTCGTAAAATCATGTATTTGCTGACCTCCAGAATGACAACCACTACAACTTGCTTTTACTAATGGACCTATATTTGCATTGTAAGTCGGATTTGTAACAACCGAAATATCTCCGTAAGTGCTAGAATTACAAGAAACTGTAACTGCACCGTTTAATATCATCAAAAACAGTATTAATTTTTTCATCTTATTTCTTTTTTTTTATTTAAAAAACTCTATACATATTAAATCCAAAATAGAGACTTCCTCCATTCCAATTTCCTGTTGTATTCGAAAATACTGCCACATCATTCATGGGTTGACTATTGGAAACCACCAATTGAAAAACGTGCCCCCCAGTTTCAATATCCAGACCTACTGAAAGCGGATTATGATAAGGCGTTACAAAACCTTCAACTATTATCATTCTTGCTGCATATTCTAAATTCACGCTCAATCTTTTAGATAATTTATATCTTGCCCCAACACCCATAAAGTATTGATTCTTTTGCTCAACTCCATACTCATATAAATTTTTGTGCAAATAAATTGGCGCAATTTCAAATGAAAACGAATCGGAAAATTTTCTTGAAATCAACAATTGCGAGCTATAAGCCAGTCGGTCAGTAAACTTAATTCCTGGATTTGCAGCTTTTTGTAGCCCACTATTAATGTCCATAGTATTATATCCCACAATAGTTATGGGAAATCCTCTTTCTAGCTGGTTTGCAAATTTGTATTTTGCCGTTAGTTCATAAATTTTATTATAGGTTTGTCTTGATGCTCCAAATGATAACCAGTTCGTCACCCCATATATCCCGCCAACTTTAGTTAAAGCATTGTCCATACCAAAAAAGTTTTTCAAACCTTGTGTCAAATCCCCAAAACGGTGTGAAACCACCATATACCACTCTCCTTGAGCTGGCAATTTTGTCGATTGCATATTACAAATTTGCAATCCTTTAAAAGCAGCAGCTGCTACCTGCTTTTCGGTGGGTTGTTGTGAATCCAATTGATTTAATAAGTCATCCTGTGCAGAAGCAAAGCCAATTGCAAAAAACACAAGTATAAAAGATAAAAAGTTTTTCATTCTCATTTAATTTGATTTAATTGTTGATTTTAATCCTAATTTAAGAAGCTTTGCATCAAAAACACAAAGCTTCTCATTTTTATATTTAATTTATAATCTTAGTCAATCTTAAGAAGCCTTAAAACATTGGTCTAGTTTTAATTCTCCCATCAAATCATCATAACCCACGACCCTACCTTTTAAAGTTACAATCTGATCTTTTTTGATTGTAGGATCAAAATCTTTTAAATTACAAATAATCGAATTGTCAATAACAACCTCGTGGCCGTTAACTTTAGTAATAGTTCCCTTAATTGCTATTGCTTTTTCTAAATATTTTTTGTTCGAGGCATCAATATTTGAGGCAAATTCACTTGAGATATTTTTTGATGAAACCGTAAATGCTGTATCTTCATTTGACAAGTTTCTTGCTCCACCATACATTACGTAATTAAATCCTGTGAACGCTATTATTCC
>CAIOTL010000022.1 GCA_903861155.1 uncultured Bacteroidota bacterium | reverse complement strand
TTTCTCTTATAGATTTTTAAGTAAAGAAAGGGATGAAACCACAAATTTTGTCAATAAATATATTAAAAATTATAATTTATCAAAAACAAATCTATCTGATCAAATAAAGCATATTCCTGGTTTTTTTGTTTCAAAAACCGGTAAAATATCATTTTTTATTTTATCAATGGTTGTTATAATAGCAACTTTTACAGAGTTATTTTTCTATGGAAAAAGCAAGCCTTACCTAATTTTACCTGGCCTTGGACTTTATATTGGAATATTATTTCAAAGAAAGAATGATATTAGTCAATTAAAAAAATGGAATGGATAATGTTTTAATGTTAGTAATGAATCCCGTAGCGCAGAATCCATTCCGTTCTCAAAACTGGAACAGCAAAGAGATTGCTCTGTCCATTGCAATGACAGATAAAATTATTTCTTCGAAACAGTCATCATAAAATCTTTCAGATAATAAGGTTCAAAATAAGCGACATCTACCGTGTCGTTTTTTTTGTATTTTTCGAAACTCAGGAAACTCATTTCTTTTGCCGAAGGATATTTAATTTCTTCCAAGAAAACAAAGTTTTCCTTGGTTAAAACCGGCTTGCATTTATCGGCACAATCACCCACAAAATATAGCGTTTCTTCCAAATCTTCAAAGGAGTTTTCGGTGATGATTTCGGCTTGAACGGCTCTAATCTTTTCAAAATTTGAATTAAAAATAGCACTGTATACTTCCATCCTTCGGGCATCAAGCATTGGAATAATTAATCCGCTGGGGACATTGGCTTGCGAAGACAAAACTTGCAAAGTATCCACCGCAATCAACGGAATGTTCAAGGCAAAACACAATCCTTTTGCGGCTGAAACTCCAATGCGCAATCCCGTATAAGAACCCGGCCCTTGGCTAACGGCAATTGCGGATAAATCCTGAAAAGTAATTCCAGCTTCCTTAATGATTTCTTCGATAAAAACGTGAAGTCGCTCAGCGTGTGAATACCCTTCATCAGCTATTTCCTTGCATAGAATTGTATTTCCTTCTTTTGCCAAAGCAACAGAACAATTCTTGGTGGCGGTTTCGATGTTGAGAATGTAGGGCAAAATGAGTTTTAGGTTGGGGTTTAAATTCTAAATTATTTCTTCTCTTCCATTTTTTCCGTCGTCACTTTATCCCCGGAATTCAGATCCTTTGAAACCGTGGTGTATGGGCCAGTGATAACGATGTCTCCTTTTTTAAGTCCTGACATCACTTCTATATTGGTATCATCCTGAATCCCTGTTTTGATGATGCGAATTTTAGCTTTATCGCCCACTTTTACGAAAATACATTCGAGTTTCTTATCGCTTTTTGGTGCTTTTTTATCCTGATTGCTCTTGTCTTCGACTTTAATTACTTTCGTAGCTGTCGTATCTGATTTTACCACGACAGCACTTATTGGCACCACCAAAACATTGGCTCTTGTTTTGGTTTTAATATCGACAGTTGCCGTCATTCCCGGCCTAAAGGGAGAATAAGTTTTAGGTTTTCCTTCCAATAAATCTTTATAGGATTCTTTTAGGATTCTTATTTTAACCTTGAAATTTGTAACCTGATCGGCAGTCAAAGTGGTACTTGCCGAATTGGAAATACTCGTTACAATTCCCTTGAATTGTTTCTTCAAATAAGCATCGACCTCGACTTTGGCTTCGTCACCTTCTTTAATTTTCACGATGTCATTTTCATTTACGTCGACTTCCACTTCCATATTATTCAGGTTGGCAATACGAAGAATTTCGGTTCCGGCCATTTGTTGGGTTCCCAAAACGCGTTCACCCAATTCGACGTTAAGTGCCGAAATTGTTCCGTCTGCCGGTGCATAAATAATGGTCCTTCCCAAATTGTCTTTGGCTTCATTTACGGTTGCCGAAGCACTTTTAACGTTAAAATAAGCCGACTGTTTTGCCGCTTTTGATACTTCAAAGGAAGAAACCGCTTTGTCCCAATCAGCCTTGGAAATAATTCCCTTTTCGAAAAGGATTTTGTTTCTGTTGTAATTTGATTTCGCTTCATTATATGAAGCATCCGCCTGACTTAATCCTGCTTTAGTTCCCGCCAAATTAGCGACTGTCCTGTTCAGTCCTGAAGTGTATAAATCGGGGTTTATCTTTACCAATAGATCCCCTTTTTTAACTACTTGTCCTTCTTTTACAGGCAATTCGATGATTTCACCCGAAACCATTGAAGCTATTTTTACCTGGATTTCAGGTTGTATTTTTCCTGTTGCCGAAACCGTTTCGACAATTGTCCTACTGCCTACATTAGTGATTTCAACAGATTTTCCCTTGTCTTTATTTCCAATAACCCCTGCTTTAGAAAGCGCTATTAAAACGACAATGATTGCAATCACTCCACCAATTATGTAATATATAGTTTTTTTTGACATAATAAATTAGTTTTTTAGAATTGGAATTCCAAAATAGAATTCGAGTATTTTTATCTTAAATATATAATCATATTTCGCTCTAAGAACTTCTGATTGTGCATTGGAAAGCAGGGTTTGCGACTGGTTAAAATCGAAGGAATTCATCATTCCTACCGCATATTTCTCCTTGGCATAATTGTAAGCTTCTTGTCTGGATTCAAGTGAGACAAGCGAAGATTCATAGGCATTCAAAGCTCCTTTGGCATCCGTAAAAGCCGTATAAACATTTCGGCGCAAATCTAAATCTTGTTGTTCCAGTGCTATTTTAGATTTTTCCAAATTTACTTTGGAACGCTCCACATTGTTTCTTGCCGAAAAACCATTAAAGATAGGAATCGATAATTGTGCTCCAAAAGAATGTCCTTTGTTGTCATTAAACTGATTGAAAATTGGCTCAGATTTGCTTAGAACTGGCGAAAAATTAGGTTGCAAAACATTTTGTTTTGTCCCTTCAACAAAACCGATTACTGATGTTGGATTATTTACATTAGCTTCATAACCTGAAACTCTATCTGCATAACTTACACGAGTACTGAAATTATAAAAACCTTTTAAAACTGGCTGAAGAGCTCCTTTTGCAATAGACACATTTTTTTCGGAAATTTCGAGGTTAGTTCTGGCAATTTTCAACTCGGTTTTGTTGCCTTTTGCTTTGTCATAAATGGCTATTGGTGTTTGCGACAAAATGTTGTTTTCGTCTTTGGCGGTAGTTTCATCAGTCACGTCAAAATTTTCAAAATCCTTTAATTGCAATAATTGGGACAAACTTAGTTTCGAAATTAATAAAGCGTTATCAGCGACGATGACATTTTGATTATCTAAAGCAACAGTGGCTTTTATATCCAATAAATCGCCACGAGGTACTGAACCTGAACGTACTAATTCTTCGGAACGAATTAACTGTTTTTCATTTATTGCCAATTGCTCCTGCTTTACCTTTAGATTTTCTTTGTTAAAGAGGATTTGCAAGAACGAATTGGCCACGTTTAGTGCCACATCTTCATGCATTTTCAGCAATTGATATTTAGCGGCAATTATCGAAAGGTTGGCTCTACGAAGATTATTTTGATTTTGCAAACCTTTGTAAATATCGATACCCACACTTGCTCCCGCAGATGTAAACTGGGTGGTTTGATTGCGTAAAAGTCCTGTTGTGATATCCGGATTTAGCCCAACATTCCAGGAATGCGAAGCATTGGCATTAAGTGATGGAATAAAATTTCCAATCGCATCCTTTTTGCCTATGTCGGCCGTTTTGGCATCAAGTTCGGATTGTTTGATGGTAATATTATTTTCGTTGGCGTATCGAACGCATTCTTCTAATGTCCATTTTTTTGTTTGCGCCTGAATCGACAAACAAAACAGAACGATAAAAACAAAACTTAAATAATTATTTTTTTTCATATAATTTGAATGTAAGCGTAGCAAAGATAATGCATAAATCTAATTTTTTTTATCTACGAAACGCCAATTAATGCGTAAATTTATATGTTAGAATCAATTTATTTAACAATTAGACTTGTGATAATAGTATTTGTTACAAAAAACTCGAAAAACATTTTTGTTTTACTAATTTTGCACCTTCAAACAAAAATAAAATGATGAAATTACTTTCTATTCCAACTGTTTCCCTATTTATTCTATTGCTTTCAGGTTGTTCTACAACTAGTAAAATAGCCTCTTTAAAACCTGAACCAGACAATGCCAGTCCTCTCACTTATGACAATGCCCCTTCTTTCATCAATTTGCCAGTGAGCATCAAACTTAAGGATATCGAAAATAAAACCAACATACTGCTAAACGGTTTGATTTATGAAGACAACAAAATCGAGGACGATAACGTCGAAATGAAAATTTGGAAACAAGGACCTATTTCAATTACCAATGAAAACGGAAAAATAAAAACGGTTCTGCCACTAAAGGTTTGGGTTAAATATAGATTTGGCACAACAACTATGGGCATTGCACTTTACAATTCTAGTGAGTTTAGTCTGAATGGGATTATAACTTTGACAAGCGATGCGACTTTGTCCAATTGGAAACTCAGCACGAAAACAATGCTGAAATCCCTGGACTGGAAGGAAAGTCCAACGATGAATATTTTTGGAAAAACTGTTCCAGTCACCTATCTTATTAATCCTGCCATAAGCCTTTTCAAATCGAAAATAGAAAGTAAAATTGATGATGCCATTGAAAAATCGATGGATTTCAAACCCACTGTTTTAGCAGCTTTGGAAAAAATAAGCACTCCTTTCCAAATGAGTGAAGCCTACGAAAGTTGGCTCCAAATCGTTCCAACCGAAATATATTCTACCAATGCCATCCTTAAAAAGGACACATTTTTATTGGAAATGGGAATGAAATGTACAATGAAAACCGTAATAGGAAAAAAACCGGAATCAAAATTCGATGCAAAGAAAATCGTATTGAAACCGGTAATGAAAATTCCAAGTCAAATTACGGCAAATATTGCAGCCGTTTCTACCTATGAGGAAGCTTCAAAAATAATAACGAAGAATTTTACCGGACAGGAATTTGGTTCGGGAAGCAAGAAAGTAACTGTTCAAAAAGTGGCTCTTTGGCAAAAACAAGGTAAAATGGTAATCGCATTGGACGTGTTAGGCACCGTAAACGGGACGATTTATTTAACTGGTTTACCTCAATATAACGAGCAAACCAAGGAAATATTTTTTGACAAAATAGATTATGTATTAGATACTAAAAATCAATTATTGCGAACTGCCAACTGGTTAGCACAAGGACTGGTTTTGAGGAAAATTCAGGAAAGTTGTTATTATTCCATTACTCCAAATTTGGAAGAAGGAAAACAAAGTATGATGAAGTATTTACAACATTATTCGCCAATGCTAGGAGTCTTTGTCGATGGTAAAATGAATGATATTCAATTCCAGAAAATCCAATTGACAAACCAAGCCATCATCGCATTTATAAAAGTTAATGGGATGGTAAATGTTTCGGTAGATGGTTTGAAATAGAATTTAGTCTCGAAATTTGTCCAGAGAGTTTACTAATTTAGGTTGATTTCTTCTTCCACATTCTATAAATAGCATACCCCAAAAGACCCATAAGTAAATAGGGAATGGCCATAAGGTAAACAATTCCATCATTTACGGCTTGTGCTTGTGATTTATTTCCCTCGCCAGCCAAAGCGGCACGGCACATTGCGCACTGGGAGTTTACTGAAAGTGTAAAAAGGCAAAAGGCAAAAGACAAAATGCAAGAACATAAATATTGCTTTTTGGCTCTTACGTTTTGGCTCTTGGTACTTGAATCTTGGATCTTGACTTTAAGAAACATAATAAGGAGAAATCATTAGATAAACTACGACGCCAGTTACAGCAACATACAGCCAAATTGGGAAAGTAATTTTAGCTATTTTTTTATGTTTGTCAAATTTGTTGGCCAAAGCGCGAACATAAGTTACCAAAACCAATGGGATAACAGCTATTGACAAGATAATATGAGTTATCAAAATGAAAAAATAAATAGGTCTAATTTTTCCTTCACCACCAAATTTAGTAGCCTCCGAAGTCATATGATACGCCACATACATCACTAAAAAAGCGACCGAAAGCACAATTGCAGTTGTCATCAATCGTTCGTGAAGTTTTCGTTTTCCGTTTTTAATCGCCAAAACTCCAGCGAGTAAAACTATGGCAGTGATTCCGTTTACGCCTGCGTAAATGGGTGGCAGAAATGAAAGTGGCGTTACATTTATCCCAAAATCTTTTAGTTTAACAGTAAAAAGTAGCACAACCATGATCGGAATCACGATTGATATTATTACTATATACTTGTTAAATTTTTGTTCCAATGTATTTTTTTCCATAATTATTCTTTTAATAAAATTGCTATATCTTGTTGAATGTCTCTCACTCCTTTTTTATCCAAACCATCGTAATATAAAATTGGATTTCCATAATCGTCTTTTCGGCAGCGAATATTTCCATTTTTGTCAATCAAGGCAAACAATCCCGAGTGTTCGAAACCGCCCTTGACTTTATGATTTTCGCCAACATAAACATTGAAACCTTTGTTTGCCAAATCATAAATAATCATTTTATCACCCGTCAAAAAATTCCAATTGGCCGATTTAGTTCCCAATAATTCCTTATGTGCCTGCAAAACTGCTGGAGTATCGTGTTCCGGATCGATAGAAATGGAAACAATACCAAAATTAGGATTACCAAAAAAAGTGTTTTCGATAACGAGCATACTTTGGTTCATTTTCGGGCAAATGGATGGACAACTGGTGAAGAAAAATTCCAAAACATATACTTTGCCTTTGTAAGATTCGTTCGAAATCCTGACATTATCTTGGTTAACCAATTCAAATTTTGGCGCAACGCCCATTTTAATTAGGCCACCATTTTCTCTTGATGAATTGGAAACTTTGTCCAAACGGTCACCTTTTACTACTTCATTATTTTTTATTCTATCGATAATTCTTGGAACTGCAAATATTCCAAAAACTAGAATGATAAACGAAATCCCGACATATGATTTATTTTTAATCATTATTTCTATAGTTTAAAGTTCTTTTGTGGCATTATGGTTTTTCTTGAGAGCGGCGCGATATTCGTAAAGAATAACTCTGAAATCGTCCAACATTTCGTTGCTCAAATCCGCAGGATGGAAGGTATTGTAACCTTCTTTATAGCCCTTTTTTTCCTTTCTTCCTCTCAAGTTTCTTTCTTTGTCAATAATATAAACGTTTGGAGTTCCCAAATCATTGTCTAACTTTCCTAAGAGTTTAAGTTGATCATAATAGTTCTTGATTCCCTCCGGCGACGTGAACAAAAAGTGCCATTGGGAGACATCGGTAAAAGCAGATAAAGCATCAACAATCTTCTGGGCCTCTTCTTCTGTTCCCAAAGGACAAATTACCACGAATTGCAAATCCTTGAAAGTATGGTATTGCTGGTAAATTTTTTCGTTCAGGTTAAAGAAATTCCCTCTGTTTTTCAAGATATTAGAACCCGAAAATCCGAGAATTGTTATTTTGCCATTCAAACTAACTTTTTCATTTTTCAAGGATTTCCAATCCCCGAAATCAGCCACTTTTAAAGTGATGACTGGTAATTTGGTAAAACTATTTATCCCCGACGCGAAGAATAGGTAAGCAACAATTGGTAAAACGAAAAGGATAAAGAGGACGATATTTTTTTTCATAATGGAGAAAAAGATGAAGTACAAAAATAAAAAAAGGCGCGCAATGCGCACCCCTTTTCTTGAATTAATATTGTGTTAAAAATTCCATTTGATAGTAGAATTCTTAAAAACCTCAAAAACATAATGTCCTTCAGTCAAAAGGATGAAAAGCAAATAAATAATCAAGAAAATTACCGGCAAAACAACGGCATATCGTAAAGCCGTTTTTTCTCCTTCCATATGCATAAAAGCATACACAATAAAATAGGCTTTTACCAATGTCAAGATTATGAATATCCAGTTCAACAAAGTCAAACCCAAGAAACCATTCATGTGTAAAATTTCGGGTTTTAAAATCCCCAAAAAAACCTCAACAATTGTTATTACTGACAAAAGACCAAAAACAGTCCAAATTCTTTTTGCGTTAGATACGTGTTCGTGTGACATAAAAATAACTTTTGTAAATTAAACTAGATAGAAAACAGTGAATACAAATACCCAAACTAAATCGACAAAGTGCCAATAAAGCCCCACTTTTTCAACCATTTCATAACTTTTCCTTTTCTCGTAAGTCCCCAATAACACATTAAAAAATATAATAATGTTTATGATTACTCCCGAAAATACGTGGAAACCATGGAAACCTGTAATAAAGAAAAAGAAATCGGCAAACAACTTGCTTCCGTATTCATTTCTAGTCAAGTTCGCTCCTTCAACAACCAAAGTAGCTTGAGTCAAACGCATTTCCGATTCAATTCTGGAAAGAATTGTTTTGTGCTTTTGAGCATTTATGGTTTCGGTTCTAATCAATAAATTGGGATGCGATTTGAAACCTGCTTGAACTTCGGCTACCGTGTAAGTAGGCAAAGCATCTTCTTCCATAAACCATTTTCCTTTATTTCTTGTCAATTGCTCTCTTTCTACAGGCAAAGTAGCTGCAAATTCAGCAAGAGCTACTCGTTTTCCATCTTTATCAACAAACTGAAGTAAACTCCCCCCTTTTGTTTCAACGGCACCATATTCCCCTTTGATGAAATTTTTCCATTCCCAAGCTTGTGAACCTACGAAAATCAAACCTCCAATTATTGTCAAGAACAAGTAAATTATAACTTTATTTTTCTTCAATTGATGCCCTGCATCAACGGCAAGAACCATCGTCACCGATGAAAAAATCAAAATAAAAGTCATAAATGCCACATAAAGCATTGGCTGAGGATTGCCGTGCATAAAGGGAACGTGCGTAAACACTTCATCGGCCAAAGGCCAAGTTTCAATAAATTTAAATCTTGAAAATCCATAAGCTGCAAGAAATCCTGAGAATGTTAAAGCATCCGACACGATAAAAAACCACATCATTAATTTGCCATAACTTGCTCCTAATGGCTCATTGCCGCCGCTCCAAGTTTTTTCTCCACTATTTTCAGTAGTAACTGTCTCCATAAAAGTCATTCGTTAAAAAGTTTCCAAATCTACAATTTTTTCTTATTTAAAGAAATATAAAAATAAAAATAAAAAAACCCACAATCCATCAAGAAAGTGCCAGTACATTGCACCTAGCTCAATACCAATGGCTTGGGTTGAATTGTATTTATGTTTCAATTGGTTAAAAATAATAATTGAAAGCGAAATTAATCCGCCGGCAAGGTGCGCCAAGTGTACAACTGTAACCAAATATAGAAAAGTTGTCGTAATGGAACTTTCGGTTCCAGTGAAATAATAACCATTTGCCACAATTTGACTGAAGCCCAAAAATTGCAAAATCACAAATAAAATTCCCAATGACAGTGTAGCCAAAAGAAATGTGGTTGTGGCACTTTGATTGTCTTTTTGAATAGCTTTTTTGGCCAAATGAAAGGTAACGCTGCATAAAATTATTACGGTAGTGCTGAAATAAAATGCTGTCGGCAATTGAAAATCTTTCAACCAGTCGGCCCTTGGTTTGCTCACGATAAAAGCGCTTGTCAATCCAGCAAACATCATTGTCATACTTACCATTGCGAATAATAACAACAATTTATATGATCTTGCTGTTCTTGATTGGTGTTCCTCTGTCGTCATTGTCATTTCCATAGCTATCTTAAAAATTTGTCAAATATATAAATAAATTGTAATAAAGTAATATACGAAACACTAACAAGCATCAAGGTTCTCGCTGCTTTTGCGCTTCTCAATTTGTATAACCGTACAGAATAAAAAAGCATCCAAAGTCCAAGCAAAAATACTAAAACTCCTGCAATTGGCGAAATAAATAATTGTCCCGTATAACCCAAAGCTGGTAAAAGCGAAGCAATAATTAACCAAACCGTGTATAAAATTATTTGCAAGGCAGTTCCGTTATCTTTTTTCCCTGTTGGCAACATATAGAAACCCGCTTTTTCATAATCTTCGAATAAAAACCAGCCGATTGCCCAAAAGTGTGGGAATTGCCAGAAAAATTGGATTAAGAACAATGTTCCCGCTTCAATACCAAAGTTACCCGTTGCCGCAACCCAACCCAACATAAACGGAATTGCTCCTGGAAATGCACCTACAAAAACCGAC
This sequence comes from uncultured Bacteroidota bacterium, assembly GCA_903861155.1. Lineage (GTDB taxonomy): Bacteria > Bacteroidota > Bacteroidia > Flavobacteriales > Flavobacteriaceae > Flavobacterium. The sequence goes on along the minus strand of CAIOTL010000022.1, from coordinate 730 downwards.
AAAAAAGTCATTGTTTTCAACGGTGTATAAACGCTGGTGTATAAAAATATGGAAATCGCTCCAAACATCGCCGTTTTTGGATTGATTGTATAAAGCAAAGTGATTCCGATAATGGTGAGAATGCTGGCTATAAACAAAGCTAAGTTTGGCGACATTCTTCCTGCAGGAACCGGACGATTTTTTGTTCGATCCATCAAGGCATCCAAATCTTTTTCGATAACCTGATTATAGGCATTTGATGCACCAACCATACAATAACCGCCAATGGCGAGTTTCAACAAAACTATCCAATCCAAAGAATGGAAATCAGGAATGCCCAACATAAAACCAGCGATGGACGAAAAAACAACACTTATAGCCAGTCCAGCTTTAGTGATCGCTTTGAAGTCTTTATATATAGATTTTATAGAAATAGTATTTGATGCTATGTTCAATGCTAAAGTTTATTTGCTTTATAAAAAGTTTTGCAAAAGTAGTTTATCAAAAGGGATTTGACAAAAAAACAATTCATAAAAACTGATTTTATTAATTTCATTTATTAATTCTTCACAAATCAAAATAAGTCATAAAAAACACAACTTTTGGGGTTGTAGTTATATTTTTTGTTTGATTCGAAATCGGAAGACTCTGAAGAGCGGAGATTATTTCCTCAATAAAATTTTAAATAACTTGAAAAAACAATAGAAAATTATAAATAACAATGCTAATAAACCAACAATAACTAATGTGG
>CAIOTL010000021.1 GCA_903861155.1 uncultured Bacteroidota bacterium | reverse complement strand
GCTCCTATGGAGCTAATTGGATGGTGTTTTTTTTGCAAACTGGATTCTACAAACAGGTCGCTCCTATGGAGCTAATTGGATGGTGTTTTTTTACAAACAGGTCATTTCCACGGATTCAAATTGGGCACTTCTTTTTTAATTTCTAAATAGGCCCAGATCTACTTTTACCGAAAATATATTCGAATATAAGGTTGTCGTTTGATTTCCCAAATTGGTCAGGGCATAATCAATCTGAATGCCTTTGTATTTGAATCCCAGTCCGATATTGGGTTGAAAGCCCACCTTCTGGCTGTTGTCCAATTGTTGGACATTTTGAAAATTCCCCACACCAGCTCGCACAAAAACCATGTCGGTATAGCCAAATTCGAGTCCAAGCGCGGGATCGACGCTCACGAAATTTGTTGCAATTAGGTCGTTTGTCTTGGAGAACCGCATATTGAGGTTGGCTGCCGCCAAAATGCTATAATCATAGCGAATGATAAACTTCTTGGACAAGCCCAATTGTGCTTTGGGAGCAGTGATCTCGGTGCTTTGTGGCAATTCCTGGTTTTGACCCGGTATGGCTGCCGCTATTTTTTTGTATTCGGCTTGGTTGATATTCCAAACATTATAGGTGGTCGTAATGTCGCGAATCATCATGCCAAATTGCCAGTCATTTCTTTCGAATTGCAAGCCCATATCGAATCCAAAACCCCAGGAACTAGCAAATTTTCCTATGATTCGGCGAATCACCTTGGTATTGACGCCGTATTGAAATCCGGGAACCTTCAGTTTTCGGGCATAGGAAAAGGTAAAAGCATAATCGGCAGTAGAAAAAAGGCTGATTCGGTTGTAGTCGATATTTCCTTGACTGTCAATTAACTCGGTTGTGTTCATGATGTTGTCGACTCCAAAACGGATTAAGGAAGCGCCCCAAGCACTTTCATCATCGATGGGTTTGGCATAAGCAATATAATCGTATTGGGCAATATTGGCAAAATAATTGGCATGCATCAATGCCAGCTGGTGGTCTTCAAGATGCACGAGTCCGGCAGGATTCCAATAGAGCGAATTCACATCGTTGGTGCTTGAAGTTACTGCATTGGCCATCCCCAAAGCCGCTGCGTCGACACCTATATTCATGAATTCGTTGGAGTAATTTCTCACGGCTTGGCCATAAGAACCTGCACAAATCATAAATTGGAGGAATAGCGATATTTTTTTTAACATTGATTCTTTTGTCAGCCCAAAGACTATTAATTTTCACCAAAAATATAATTTTTTACCGAGCTTCATACTTCCTTTGGCCAAATAAAAACAGCCCAAGCACTTGCGATTTGAAATCTCTATTAAAAAACGCACTACTCCTTCACTTATTATATTAAATTTGTGAACTTTGACAATCTAACCCAAATAATTATGCAAATTAAAAAACACCTCCCGAATTTAATCACCTTGCTCAATCTTTTTTGTGGTTGTATTGCCATAGTGCTTGTGACCAAAGATCAATTTGACATGGCATTCTATTTTGTTTGTTTGGGGATATTCCTGGATTTCTTCGATGGTTTTTTTGCTCGATTATTTCAGGTTTCGAGTCCACTTGGCCTACAATTGGATTCTTTAGCCGATATGGTGACCAGCGGTGTTGTCCCTGGTTTGGTCATGTTTTGCATGATGTTGAAATCCTATAATAACCCCCCACTTGAGGGTGTTGACCAGCATATACTATTCTCTACTTTAGGTTTTCTCATCACTCTGGGATCCTGTTATCGCTTGGCGAATTTCAATATCGATACCCGCCAAACTGATTCTTTTATTGGCTTGCCAACACCAGCCAATGCTTTGTTTATCATGAGCTTGCCTTTAATTTTAAAACATTCTGATTCCTTGGTTCTACTCGAAATCCTGACCAATCAATGGGTTTTATTGGCCATCACCTTTTTCAGTGCTTACATCCTAAACGCCGAAATCCCCTTATTTTCCCTGAAAATAAAGGAATTTAGTTTCAAGAAAAATGCGCTCCAAATTGTATTCCTGTCGCTGTCGCTTATGTTGTTGGCCTTTTTTCAATTCTTGGGAATTCCGTTGGTTATCATGGCCTATGTTTTGCTTTCAGTAGTGAATAACAAGTTTCTGAAAAAGCAAGTGATCCTCCATGGGGAGAAGTAGCAATCGAAGTCGAACCCCAATCAGGCGGAAAGTGCGGAAAAAAGGCTCTTTTTTCTCCGAAAAATTATTGCGTTTTTCCCTAATTACTTTTGTTATTGTATCATTTCTTGGATTGGCCTATCATTATCGGGAAGGGTTAGCCTATTATTTTGGATTCAAATCCGATAAAATAAGGTTGGAAAAAGCCGAAGCCAAACGCATTTCTGACGTTCGCAATTACCAGATTTTGGAAAATCATCAGGGAAAAGCCATTGGTTTGGATGTTTCGGAATTTCAGGGGGCCATCAACTGGACTTCGGTCGAAACCATAGAAAACAGCTACCCACTCGAGTTTATGTTTATCCGTGCTACGGCCGGCAAAGACCATATAGATGGTAAATTCAGGGAGAATTGGCTTGGTGCCAAAAAAAGAAAGGTGATTCGTGGCGCATACCATTATTATCGTCCCAACGAAAATTCCCTGGAACAAGCTCAACTTTTCATTCAAACCGTTCGACTCGAAAAAGGTGATTTGCCCCCCGTTTTAGACATTGAGAAACTACCCAAGGAACAATCTTTACTGAAGCTTAAACTGGGATTGAAACGATGGCTCAAAGCAGTCGAGGCGCATTATAAGGTGAAGCCGATTATCTATACCAGCGAGAACTATTACGATGATTTCTTGAAGGAAGAATTCTCGGATTATCTTTTTTGGATTGCCAATTATAATTTTTATCGGGAGAAAATAGCTGACGATTGGCTGTTTTGGCAATTTACCGAGAAGGCCACCGTGGCTGGAATCAAGGGCAATGTCGATGTGAATATTTACAATGGCGACGTGGAGCAGTTGCGGTATATAACGGTGGAATGATTATCTTTTGATTTCGATCATGAATACAATAAATAGAATGACGAACAACATAATAAATACGAACAAAAAGACCGAATTGCCATTGGCAAAGTTCACGGTCCATCCTGTCCAGGGTATTCTTTTCGGGGGCATTAGGCGTTTGTCCTCTTTGTTATAATAAAATATTCCCCATTTCCAATTGTTGGGATCTTTGCTCCATTTTTCCAATGTTTCCTGACTAGGTTTGTCTTGATTTTCCATTTTTAAAATTTAAATTACCGCTGAACTTGTAAATGAGAGTATTTTTCCGAAGGTTGAGGAATTAATTGTATTTCTAAAACTCCAACTTCTTCTTTCTCAACTCGAAATTCTGGCCTAGATACACGTGGCGCACCATTTCGTCTTCGACCAATTCTTCGGGAATCCCTTCCTTCAAGATACCCCCTTCGAACATTAGATAGGTTTTATCGGTGATAGCCAAGGTTTCTTGCACGTTGTGGTCGGTTATCAAGATTCCAATGTTTTTGTTTTTAAGTTGGGCCACAATACGTTGAATATCTTCCACGGCAACGGGGTCGACTCCAGCAAAAGGTTCGTCAAGAAGTATAAATTTAGGGTCGGTAGCGAGACAACGCGCTATTTCGGTACGGCGTCGTTCCCCGCCCGAAAGCAGGTCTCCACGGTTGGTGCGAATATGTTCCAGACCGAATTCGGCAATCAGGCTTTCCATTTTGGCATACTGTTCTTCCTTGGGAAGTTTGGTCAATTGCAGCACGCTCAAAATATTATCTTCGATGCTTAATTTCCTGAAAACTGAGGCTTCCTGAGCCAAATAGCCAATGCCTTGTTGGGCTCTTTTGTACATCGGGAAGTGGGTAATGTCTAAATCATCGAGATAGATATTGCCCTTATTTGGTTTTACCAATCCCACGATCATATAAAAAGAGGTTGTTTTTCCAGCGCCATTTGGCCCCAACAACCCTACGATTTCGCCTTGGTTTACCTCCACCGAAATGTCTTTTACCACACTTCGCCCTTTGTATATTTTAACTAGATTTTCGGCTCTTAACTTCATTTTTAATTTGTTATTCAAAATTCAACAATTGTTGTTAACTGGCTTGCTCGTTTTTCATTTTTCGTTTGTAGACAATAGCAGAAATAATAACGCTTATTTCGAAAATAATTAGCATAGGTATGGCCACAATGGTCTGACTCACCACATCTGGCGGAGTTACGATGGCGGCGACAATCAGCACAATTATAATGGCATATCTCCGGTATTTTCGCAAAAATGTGGGCGTTACCACACCTAGTTTGGTCAAGAAATAAATAATTATTGGCAGTTCAAAAAAGAGGCCGCTGGAAAGTATTGATGTTTTAAACATGCCAATATAGGATTCCACAGTAAATTGGTTTTTCACGACACTGCTTATGGAAAAGGTGGCCACAAAATTGACCGACATCGGGACAACCACATAATAACCAAAAAGCACGCCGATGAAGAAAAGTATGGAGGAAACGAAAATGAATACTTTGGCGTTTTTCCTTTCTTTTTCATATAAAGCTGGGCCGATGAATTTCCAAATTTGCCATAATATATAGGGGAAGGCCAAAACAAAACCTGCCAGTATACACATCCATACGAAAGTATTTACCTGTCCTTCAACTTCAGTGTTTTGGATGGTAAAAGGCAATTCGGTGATGCAAATACTGTCGGCAAACCCCATTGAATGGGATACGTCACAAAAAAACCGGTAGGTAAAAAAAGTGGCTCTTGTTGGGCCAAAAATGATGGTGTCAAACAAGTAATCGCTTATAAAATAGGTGAGGCAAGCCATTATTACTACTGCCGCAGAACTTCGAACCAACAACCATCTTAATTCCTCAAGGTGGTCTAAGAACGACATTTCTTTAAGAGTTTTCTTTTCCATTATACAATTCCTTCTTTTAGAATATCATGTAAATGCAGCACGCCTTTGTATACGCCATTGTCTACCACAATCAGTTGGGTGATGGCGAAATCTTCGAGAATATTTAATGCGTCGGCCACCATGGTCGTGGATTGTACCCTTTTCGGGTTTTTTGTCATTATGTCTTTTGCGGTCAAATGGTTAAAAGTGTCGTTTTCGTTCAACATTCTTCGAATATCTCCATCGGTGATAATCCCTATTACTTTTTCGTTTTCGATCACAGCGGTAACTCCCAGTCTTTTTTCGGAGATTTCGAAAATCACTTTTTTTATGGGTGCGTCAGGAGGCACCATAGGTTTCATTGAATTTTCGAGCATATCGACCACACGGAGCAATAATTTTTTGCCTAAGGCACCACCGGGATGGTATTTGGCAAAATCCTGGCTTGTGAAATTTCGCATTTCCATCAGGCAGACTGCCAGCGCATCGCCCATGACGAGTTGTGCGGTGGTACTGTTAGTGGGGGCCAAATTATTCCGGCAGGATTCCGCATCAACGGTAGTATTCAAAACAAAGTCGGATTCTTTTGCCAAAAAAGAAGTCATGTTTCCGGTTATGGCTATCAATTTATTGCCAAATCGTTTCAAAATGGGGATGAGAACTTTTATTTCGGGGCTGTTGCCACTTTTTGAAATGCAAATGACCACATCGTCGGTTTGCACCATGCCCAAATCGCCATGAATGGCTTCGGTAGCATGCAAAAAAAGCGATGGAGTACCCGTGGAATTAAGAGTGGCGACCATTTTTTGTGCGATAATGGCGCTTTTTCCGATTCCCGTCACGATTATTCTTCCTTTTGAATTAAAGAGGATTTGGGTGGCTTCGGCAAAGTTAATGTCAATAAAATCAATCAGTTTAGCTATGGATTCACTCTCGGAGAGAATGGTCTTTTTTGCCAAAATCAATATATTTTCCTTCGTATTCAAAATAGAATTATTATAAAATTTGTGTGTGTAAAAGAAATTAGTATCTTTAGGTGTTGCAAATTTAGATAAAATACCATTAATAAAGAATGAATTCAAACGAAATTGACATCCACAAAGAATTAAAGAAGTATTTTGGCTTCAACCAATTCAAAGGATTACAGGAACAAGTTATTAAAAGCATACTCAACAAGGAAAATACTTTCGTGATTATGCCCACAGGTGGTGGCAAGTCACTTTGTTACCAATTGCCTGCCTTGATTCAAGAAGGAACATCCATCGTTGTATCGCCCTTGATTGCTTTAATGAAAAACCAGGTGGATGCCATCAGGAGTTTATCTTCGGAAAACGGTATAGCCCATGTTTTGAACTCTTCGCTTACCAAAACCGAGATTGCTCAGGTTAAAACCGACATTAGTTCCGGTTTGACTAAGTTGCTTTACGTCGCCCCTGAATCGTTGAACAAGGAAGAATATACCAATTTTCTCCAGACTGTTCCCATCTCGTTTGTGGCCATTGACGAAGCGCATTGTATTTCGGAATGGGGGCATGATTTTAGACCAGAATACAGAAATTTAAAACACATTATCAAGCAATTAGGGGATGTTCCCATCATTGGTCTTACAGCTACAGCCACTCCAAAAGTACAGGAAGACATCTTGAAAAATTTGGATATGTCCGATGCGACAACCTACAAAGCTTCCTTCAATAGGCCTAATTTATACTATGAGGTTCGTACCAAGACTAAAAATATTGAATCGGATATTATCCGTTTTATCAAACAGCATAAGGGCAAATCGGGAATTATTTATTGCTTGAGTCGCAAAAAAGTAGAAGCCATTGCCGAAGTTTTGCAGGTTAATGGGATCAGCGCCGTGCCGTATCACGCCGGTTTGGATGCCAAAACGCGTGCCAAGCACCAAGATATGTTTTTGATGGAAGACGTGGATGTGGTGGTTGCCACGATTGCCTTTGGGATGGGAATAGACAAACCCGATGTGCGTTTTGTAATTCATCATGACATTCCCAAATCATTGGAAAGTTATTATCAGGAAACTGGTCGTGCAGGTCGCGATGGAGGCGAGGGGCATTGCTTGGCTTATTATTCCTATAAAGATGTAGAGAAATTAGAAAAATTCTTGTCGGGAAAACCCGTTGCCGAGCAAGAAATAGGTTTTGCCTTGTTGCAGGAAGTTGTGGCTTATGCCGAAACTTCGATGTCGAGAAGGAAATTTCTTTTGCATTATTTTGGTGAAGAATTCGATAGTGAAACTGGAGAGGGAGGCGACATGGACGACAATGTACGCAATCCTAAAATCAAAATTGAAGCCAGAGACGAAGTGGTTAAATTGCTCGAAGTCGTTCGCGACACCAAACATATTTACAAGTCCAAAGAAGTTGTTTTTACCCTAATTGGTCGCGTAAACGCCATGATAAAAGCACATAGAACGGATGTTCAACCGTTTTTTGGTTCTGGTGCCAACCACGACGAGAAATTTTGGATGGCCTTGTTGCGACAAGTTCTTGTGGACGGCTTGTTGTCGAAAGACATTGAAACCTATGGGGTTGTAAAAATCACGAAAAAAGGATTGGATTTTATCAAAAAACCAATTTCTTTCATGATGTCTGAGGATCATGAGTACAATGAAACCGAGGATGAAGCGATTGTTACTGCTTCAAAATCGACTGGGGTCGCTGATGAGGTCTTGATGGGAATGTTACGTGACTTGCGTAAAAAAGTGGCGAAGCGATTGGGAGTTCCTCCCTTTGTGGTGTTCCAAGATCCTTCACTCGAAGACATGGCCTTGAAATATCCTGTTAGCAGTGAGGAGTTGGTGAACATTCACGGGGTTGGAGAAGGAAAAGCAAAAAAATACGGCAAGGAATTCCTGGAATTAATCAGTCGGTATGTCGAAGAAAATGACATTGTTAGACCCGATGATTTGGTCGTAAAATCCACTGGAGTCAATTCAGTCAACAAATTGTATATCATCCAGAATATCGACAGAAAATTACCATTGGACGATATCGCTTCTGCGAAGGGATTGACCATGGATGCCTTGATAACTGAAATGGAACAGATTGTCAATTCGGGTACCAAGTTGAACATCAAATACTGGATTGACGAAATGCTCGATGATGATCAGCAGGAAGAAATTCACGATTATTTTATGGAATCTCATTCGGACAATATTGAAGATGCCTTGAAGGAATTTGAGGGGGATTATGATCTTGAAGAATTGCGTCTAATGCGAATTAAATTCATTAGCGAAGTGGCCAATTAGTCAAAAGTTAAAAGTCTTAAAGTCAATATAATTCTCTTTTGACTTTAAGACTTTCGGCATTTGACTAAAATACCTCTCCTCGATGTGGTTTCAAAACATCACGAACGGGAATCATAGTCGCATCCGTTACCACCATGAAGGCAATGGCATGCATTTCGCCAAGAACTTCGAAACCTGTAATATTGGGTGATAAATTTTCAGCAAGGATGTATTCTTTCAAATGAATTTCGTGGTGTTCGGCGGTCTTTGCCGAAGCCGGACCACGAAAATCCCAAATTAGTTTTATTTCCCTCGGCAGTTCGCTATCGCTCGTTTGTCTCGACATAAATTTTGTTTCAAGTTTTTGAGTGTAAAGTTACAAAGTCTAATTTTAAAATAGTCCAATTTGAAAATTTGGTAATGGATTTCCAATTAAATAATCAAAATCACCACAAAGTACTATTTTTGCATTTCGTTATTGTTTTCAAATAACCTAATTAACTGCAACAATGCCACAAGAACTTCTTCTTCAAGTTTCCCCCGAAATAGCCGCAAATGAAAATTTGCTCAAAGACCATTTATCCAAGCAAATCAAAGTCTCCTTCAAAGATATCCAGCATATTTCCATCCTGAAACGCTCGATTGATGCTCGCCAGAAAGCCGTAAAATTCAATTTAAAGGTGGCTATTTATTTGGTCGGCGAACCTTTTTATTCAACCAAAATTCAGCTTCCCGATTACAAAAATGTTTCTAATTCCCAGGAAGTCATCGTCGTTGGCGCCGGTCCAGCAGGATTATTTGCCGCATTGCAATTGATAGAATTGGGGTTGAAACCCATAATTATCGAGCGAGGCAAGGACGTTCGCGGTCGTCGTCGCGATTTGAAAGCCATCAATGTGGATCATATTGTCGATGAAGATTCCAATTATTGTTTTGGCGAAGGCGGAGCGGGAACCTATTCGGACGGAAAACTGTATACGCGTTCCAAAAAGCGTGGAGATGTTACTCGAATCCTTGAACTATTGGTCGCTTTCGGTGCCTCTCCGGATATTTTGGTCGATGCACATCCCCATATTGGCACTAACAAATTGCCGCAAATCATCCAGGACATTCGGGAGAAAATCATCGAAATGGGTGGTAAAGTGCTTTTTGAAACTCGATTAACCGACATTCTCATCAAAAATAACGAAGTGCAGGGCATCGTCACCAAAAAAGGCGACACGATTCTTGCTAACAAAATAATTCTGGCCACGGGACATTCTGCCCGGGATATTTTCGAATTGCTCGACAGCAAACAAATTTTTATCGAAGCCAAAGCTTTTGCTTTGGGAGTTCGTGCCGAGCATCCGCAATCCTTGATTGACAGCATCCAGTACAGCTGCGATTATCGTGGGGAGCATTTACCGCCAGCACCTTATTCGATTGTAAAACAAGTGGGAGGGCGTGGAATGTATTCCTTTTGTATGTGTCCTGGGGGAGTGATTGCACCTTGCGCAACAAGTTCAGGTGAAGTAGTGACGAATGGTTGGTCACCTTCTAAACGGGATCAAAATACAGCTAATTCTGGGATTGTGATTGAATTAAAAATGGAAGATTTCAAGCCGTTTTCGAAATTTGGCGCACTTGCCGGAATGGAGTTCCAAAAAAGCATCGAACAAAAAGCATGGCATTTGGCTGGAGAAACGCAGAAAGTTCCCGCTCAACGAATGGTCGATTTTACCCAAAATAAAGTTTCCTCGAATATCCCGAAAACATCTTATGTTCCCGGAACTACTTCGGTGGAAATGGGTCAAGTTTTTCCAGGATTCCTCACCCAAATATTGCGCGAAGGTTTCCTCGAATTTGGGAAATCGATGCGTGGTTTTTTGACCAATGAAGCCATATTGCACGCGCCGGAATCACGTACTTCCTCTCCGGTGCGCATTCCTAGGAATCCAGAAACCTTGGAACACGTCCAAATAAAAGGCCTTTATCCTTGCGGCGAAGGGGCGGGATATGCGGGCGGTATCATCTCGGCAGCGATTGACGGCGAGAAATGCGCACAGAAGATAGCGGAGATTTTGAAATAAGGCAGAAATAGCTCGTTCCGTATTCTATGACCAAAAACAACATTTTCGTTTTTATAAAGAACAATTCGCCAAGCGGAGTTCTTATTAATTGAATCCGAAGTCAGGAGACTTCGGATAGCAGGGACTCGGATAGCAGGGATGAAGAATTAGACGATGTTTTTTAATTCAGGATATACCCAATTATTAGATTTAATGAATTCGTTTTTACTTCTCCATTTCCCCAAGCTTTGTCTTTACTAGTGTTTGTTAAACCTAAATTTTCTCTAATTTCTAAGGAAATTGATTTTTTT
>CAIOTL010000020.1 GCA_903861155.1 uncultured Bacteroidota bacterium | reverse complement strand
CTAAGAACCGATAAAATAAGAATCTATAATACATTAACGATAAATTATATCATGTAAGATATTAAAATTTATATAAAAAAGAGTTTTGATAGATACTATTTTTTATTTAAAATAAAATTAGTGTTATTTTGTATTACAGAATCTTATCAAAATAAATCTCGTTAAAAAATAATTAATCCCATTCATGGAAATCCTTTAATTTATGAAGAACAAAGACACTATTCAAAGTTCTCGAAGTAATAATCATAAGCATGATTTGACTGCTATTTTATCATTTGTAACAGAAATATGTGAAGTCCCGTATGCATTCATAAGTCAGGTTAAAAATGAAATCCACGTTTTCACAAATCAAATTGGAATTGAACTCAATTCAATTCCTGAAGAAATAGCATTAAATATCAGTTCTGTTATTGGTGAAAATGGCTTTACATTTCCTCCAAAAGGACACAAAGTTAATAATGAGATATCAAAAGATAATAGAATTTCTGAATTTCACTTCGCTTTTTTTGATGGACTCCCATTCTATAGTGAAGAAAATTTAGTTATTGGCAGCATTTGTATAATGGATGCGAATCCCAAAGTACTTTCACCAATTCAATTAAAAACTTTAAAAATTTGCGCCCAACAAATTCAATCCATTTTAAGATTATGGGATAGAAATCAATATCTTCAGAAAACTTTGGATGATAAAGAAAATGAACTAAAATTATTTTTTGAAGGCCCAAAAGACATAATGTATGAACTAGATGTTGAAGGTAACTTTGTTTATGTTTCAGATAACTGGAACAAACTACTAGGGCATAAAAAAAGTCAAGTTTTAGGAAAGCCTTTCGCAATGTTTGTTCATCCTGAAGATATAGAAAAATGCTTTTCTTATTTAGATAATGTAATTCAAAAAGAGAAGAATGGTGAAGAAATTGAATATCGAGTATTACATAAAGACGGGAACTTTCTTTGGTTCATTTCACACGAAAGGCAGTTTGTTAAAAACGAAAGTCCCATATATATTGGGACTTATAGAGAAATCACAAAAGAGATTCCAGGCAGAAATTATATACAACAAGAACTGTATGAAAAAATATTAGATAAAATCCCAACGGACATCGCAGTATTCGATAAAGATCATAGGTATATATACTTGAATTCTTTTGCAATAAGAAATGACGAACTTCGCAAATTTATTATAGGTAAAAATGATTTTGAATACGCCAAACATACCGGAAGGAATCCATTATCTGCTCAAAAAAGGAGAGAAAAATTTCTTGAGGCTGCAGCATCTAGAAGCATAATAGAATGGGAAGAAAAATTTCTTGATATGGATGGAGAATTAACCTATCATATCCGAAAATTTAATCCCGTTTTAAAAGAAGACGGAACTCTTGATATTATGGTTGGTTTTGGCAATAACATTACAGAAATAAAAAATAAAGAGTTAGAAATACTTAAAAGCAAACAACTCCTAAGTAGTATACTTGGAAATGTTGCTGTAGGGATTTTAGTCCAAGGTCCACAATCCGAAATCATAGAAAATAACACAGCAGCTTGCGAAATGCTAGGTCTTACACAGGAACAACTCATCGGTAAAACATCATTTGACTCACACTGGAAAGTAATTCACCTTGATGGGACAGAATTCAAACCAGAAGAACATCCAGTCCCTAAGGCCATCTCACAATTGAAGCCAATAAAAGGCGTAATTATGGGTGTTCATCGCCCCATATCCAATGACATGGTTTGGTTATTAGTTGATGCCATTCCAGTTTTTGATCAATTGCGAAATTTATTATATGTGGTGTGCTCTTTTAATGATGTTACTGAACTTAAAAAAATCGAAGATGAATTAAAAATAAGTAATGAACGATTTTCTTATTCGAGCCAAGCCACTTCAGATGCTATCTGGGATTGGAATATTTCAACTGACGAAATTTTTGTAGGAGCAAGTTATTCAGAAATTTTTGGGCACCATTTTAGGAATAATATTATCAGGGGGGCAGAATGTGAAAATTTTGTACATCCAGATGACAGAGAAGCTTATCTTAAACACGTTGATGAAGTTATAGAAAGTAAAGCTACAAAATGGCATGATGAATACCGATATCTAAAATCTGACGGCAGCTATGCAGATGTTAATGATAAGGCAATAATTATAAGAAATATTGAAGGTAAAGCAATTAGAATGATTGGTGCGATGCAGGATATCACTAACACGAAAAAGCTTCAAAACAAATTAAAACAAAGTGAAGAACGTTTTAAAGGAATCTTTAAACATTCACCAATTGGAATGGCATTAGTCGATATTAATGGAAAATACTTAGAAGTTAATGAAAGCGTTTGTGAAATACTTGGTTATTCAAATGAAGAATTGGAAACATTAACATTTCAAGAAATAACCTATCCAGAAGATCTAAAAGCTGATTTAGAATTTAAAGAAATGTTAGACAATGGTAAAACATCTAGCTTTAGTTCTGAAAAAAGATTTGTAAAAAAAAATAAATCCATTTTATGGACCCATATATCCGTTTCAATTGAAAAAAATACAAAAAATGAAATAAAATATTATATCGTTCAAATAATAGATATTAGTAAAAGAAAACAAATTGAAAAGGAAAATAAATTATTAATTGAAGAAAACAATAAAAACAAGATTATCCAACTTAATGAAGCTAAAAACTTATATCGTTTATTAGCCGAAAATACCGTAGATTTAGTTTGTTTACATAATTTAGACGCTAGCTTTCAATATATTTCTCCATCTGTAAAAAATTTACTTGGATATGAGCCCGAAGAATTAATTGGAAAAACACCAAAAGATTATGTACATCCAGAAGACATAGATAGATTTTATGAAGGACTAACCAATTTCATATACAAAAGTGAAGATAATGCTCAAGAGTTTAGATTTAGAAATGTGAATGGAGATTATCTATGGTTAGAAATAACTGCTACTATAATTGAAGAAAATGGGATTCCTGCAAGTTTTCAATCTAGCGCCAGAGATATTACTCTCAGAAAAGAAGCTAAAAATTCTGTTGAAAAAGCATTAGTAAAAGAACGAGAATTAAATGAATTACGCACTAATTTGGTTTCAACCATTTCACATGAATTTAGAACTCCAATGACTACCATTCGAACTAGTGCTGAATTGATAACTATGTATATGGAGGGAAATCATTTAGAAAAAAACCAAAAAATAGATAAACAATTAAACACCATTATAAGTGAAATTGACCGAATTATTGAACTTATGAATTCTGTACTAACAATTTCTAAAGACGACTCTGGAAAAACTAATTTTAATCCAATTCTGCTGGACCTAAAACAACTTTGTCTTGAAGTTGTTGATACTAGTTATGCAAATCAAAAAGACGGAAGAAAGGTTCAAACATTTTTTGAGGGCAATAGTTTTAACATCTTTGCCGATAAAAACTTAATGGAATATTCTTTATTTAATTTATTAAATAATGCTTTCAAATATTCAGATGGTTCCGGTGATGTTGTTTTACAACTTTCTTCAAACACATCAAATATTGTTCTCCAAATTATTGATGAAGGAATTGGTATTCCTGAAGAAGATCAACATAAATTGTTTAATACTTTTTTTAGGGCAAGCAATACGAATGGAATACAAGGAACAGGTTTAGGTCTATATATTGTAAAAACATTTACTGAAAAAAATTCGGGAAATATAATACTGGAAAGCACATTAGGCAAAGGGACTAGGGTTTATTTACAATTTCCTATTCAAAAAACATAATAATAACTATAGCTAAATTCTAATTAT
>CAIOTL010000019.1 GCA_903861155.1 uncultured Bacteroidota bacterium | reverse complement strand
TATTGCTGATTTTTTAGGTGCGCAAGATACAATTTTGATTTATTTTTGCGTAGAATTTAACTTCGATTTTGGAAAATTTATGAGAATAGATAAATATTTATGGTGCGTTCGCTATTACAAGACCCGTAACATGGTTACCGAAGCTTGCAAAAAGAATCATGTCTCCGTAAATGGACTAATAGCCAAGCCTTCAAAAGAAGTTTTCCCGACCGACAAAATCACATTCAGGAAAGACCAAATCACGCAAATCATTACTGTTCTCGACATTCCTGATAATCGCGTTGGCGCCAAACTGGTCGACATATATCGAAAAAATGAAACTCCAGCAGAAGTATATGAACACTTGGAACTTTTAAAATTATCGAAAGAACATTATCGAAAAAATGGTGATGGTCGCCCAACAAAAAAAGATCGTAGGGATTTAAATGATTTTGGAAACGAAACAAATGAATAAATAAAGATTCTATGGAAATATCAATGACAATAAAACAAATTTAAAATTTATAAAAAATGAGCAAAAATATCATCCTTTCAAATCAAGAAATTGATCACACCTTAAAAAGAATTGCCTACCAAATCTACGAAACATTTGTGGATGAAGAAGAAATCGTCATTGCAGGAATTGCCTCTAACGGTTTTACTTTTGCCAAAAAAATTACCGAAGCCCTAAAAACTATTTCTACACTAAAAATTTCGCTGTGTGAAGTGCAAATCAACAAACTTAATCCCGAATTGCCCATCCATACTTCCTTGACCAAAGAACAATATGCCAATAAAGGTCTGGTTATTGTTGATGACGTTTTAAATTCTGGAACCACATTAATCTATGCTGTAAGACATTTTCTGGATGTCCCCTTGAAGAAATTTAAAACCGCTGTTCTTGTGGATCGAAACCACAAAAAATATCCCGTAAAGGCTGATTTTAAAGGAATTTCGCTTTCGACTTCCTCATTAGAACACGTTCAGGTAATTTTTGATGAAAACGGGGATAGCTATGCTTATTTAAGCTAATATTTCGATAATTTTTTGAGCCGCATCATCTTTGGTTATATCGTCTACGCTCACTTTGTATTGCGCTTGATTGTAATAAAAACTTCTTTCGAAAAGGTGCTTGGCAATAAATTCTCTCAATTCATCTTCATCCATATTGGCGATGATGGGGCGTTTGCTTTTGTTGGAAACCAATCTTTCGAATAAAGTTTCGACGGAAGCCTTCAAATATATCGACACCACATTTTTGCCTTTCAACAATTCGTGATTATTGGCATAACAAGGTGCGCCACCTCCCAAACTTATAATTAAATTTCCTGACGAATTCAATAATTCAATAAAAATTTCGCGTTCCAGTTTCCTGAAATATATTTCGCCTTTTTGTTCGAAAATTTCATTTATCGACAAATTTGTTCTCTCTTCGATACTTTTATCCAAGTCTACAAATGGAATTTCGGTGCTATTTGACAGTCTATTTGCGATTGTGGACTTGCCAGAGCCCATATAACCTAATAAAATAATTTTTCTCATTTGAATAAAACCCTATATACTAAGGCGTTAAGTACTATTGTTTAAAAAAGACAAATTTATACTAAAATAGCTTTGAAAAATTAAAAATAAGACCTTATATTTGCACCCGCATTCAAGAATCGAAATGACTCGATAGCTCAGTTGGTAGAGCACATCACTTTTAATGATGGGGTCCTGGGTTCGAGCCCCAGTCGGGTCACAATTTTTAGACCAAATGGTCTGGGTGAGAAGTTTATCCCGAAAAGCAAAAGCTAGAGGGAATCCCCAGTCGGGTGACAAAATTTGTGATTATCGCATCCTTTTCTTGAATCAATGACTCGATAGCTCAGTTGGTAGAGCACATCACTTTTAATGATGGGGTCCTGGGTTCGAGCCCCAGTCGGGTCACAATAGAATACATTTATTACAGAATCTTGAAAGTCAGAAGACTTGATAGCTCAGTTGGTAGAGCACATCACTCTTAATGTTGGGGTCCTGGGTTCGAGCCCCAGTCAGGTCACAAAAACTGGAGAGACATTGCAATGCAGCGTCTCTCAAGTTTTCATTAACGGCCACGTGGAGAAACGGTAGACTTGCCAGCTTGAGGGGCTGGTGCTCGCAAGAGCGTGCGGGTTCAAATCCCGCCGTGGTCACGAATAAAGAAAAATGCTTCAGAAATCATCAAGTTTACTTGGAATTATTTTTGAAGCGTTTTTATTTTCAATCCCAATGTATCGGGAGCAGTTCTATAGGGAAAGACTAAATCAATCCCGGCTTATTAAAGAAAAGGCGTCCCGTCATAGTTCAACTTTAATCTGTCCAAATGATTTTTAATCAGTTACATAAAACACATTGCTTATCTGAATACCCATTTTTTTTAGCCCAATCTAAGCATTCCGCATTAGTTTTGAAGCAGGGATTATAATCAAAACTATCAACTGTCCATTGTCCTGTATTTGCACATTTACCACAAAATTTAAGGTCAATATTTCCAACGAAAGCATCATTACTACAACTGTTGTATAATAGCGTTATAATAAAATATATAATCATACTAAATATGTTACTTTTCATAATTTATTACTAATTAAAATGCTTATATTCAATACATTAAAGTTACTTAAATTTTTTATTATAAACAATAAAAAATAGATTTTCTGCCAAATGGAAATAGTTTCTTTTCTACATCAATGTATTCTATTTTCTTCCTGCTTTGTAGCAGTATTATAAGCCTAAGTAATATGTCTTCATTGTCCCTGCTCTGCTCACAAATAAACATAAAAAAAGCGTCTCGAGAAACCATCGAAACGCCAATTATTTTCTAAAAAAAATCTATTTCTTCAACAATTCCTGCAAAGGTTTCAACTGTTCCATATCGATATTCGAACTTTTGAGAACTGAAATCATCGTCATAATATTCATTGGATTCATATCCTTTCCCAAGATTCGAACCACGGCAAAACCAACGTCTTTTTTATTGGCATAAAGAACAAATTCGCTGATATGTTCGTCGGACCCCACATAACTTACGGAAGCTCCTTCTTTTCCAGAAGAAAATTTCATCAATTGTTGGTACTTCACATCTTTTAGAATCGTGCCGACTTTGGCGCGTTCCGTTTCAAATTGCGCCTTGTTCTTGTCGTTGATTTTAAAGGCCAAAATATTCATTTTATCGAAAGATTTCAAGGCTTCGCCCTGCTCCACCGTTATTTTGGTTTTGTCGACATTCAAGATGCTTGGCGAAACATCTAGCGCGATGAAATTTTTGTTTTCGGTATTTTCCACAAAATACTTTTGCAAGGAAGGTTCGGAACCGCAACTTGCCAAAAGCAAGCCCAAAAAAACGGCAATTCTATATATGGATTTCATCTTACTTTTTACCTTTAGTGGCTCTCTTCAAATCATCACCGCCTGGAATTCGCATTTTGTCGGTAAGAACCGAGATTTCATTCAGATCGAAATTGCCCGTTAACGACATCAAAACGGTTTGATTATCCTTGTTTCCGCCTTCAACAAACATCAATAATTCCTTGATTTGACTGTCGGTAGCGCCAGACTTAACCAGAATTCGAATGTTTTTTCCGTTGTTATTCACCCGCATCAATTCTTCCAATCCGGCCGTTTTAATGTACTTGTCGGCCGTGGCTTTCATCTCGGCGGTAACCCTTACACTTGTCGTCGTAAAAACTTTCAGATTATCCAGTTTTCGAATCAATTTCAAGTATTCTTGCGATTCTTTATCGGAAGCATCTACTTTTACTTTGCTCATCAATTCGAACATTTTTTTATTGACGATAACCGAAGTTACGTCATCCTGCCCGTCGAATTTATCAAATGCTGCTTGGCCAAAAAACACATTGGAAACCAATGCCACTACTACTGTTATTATAATTTTTTTCATTATTTCTATTGTTTATTATTGTTTAAATATTAAGTTTTTCGAATTATCATATTCCTGAATGTATTGCACACTTCCTATCCCAACGTTTACTTGGCTTGACAACATTGACAGTGCTTTTTGCGTTTCCAAGAAAGCAATTTTTGGATCGTCATACGTTCCGAGATTTTCGTCTTGACCAGCATTAAAATAATTGTCGTAAGTAAAAGTTCCAATTCCCAGCAAAACCACGATTGAAGCGGCGATAGACAGCCACGTCCAATTTTTCCTTTTGGATTTCATCGGAATTTTTTGCTCAAACTTCTGCTCTTTTGCCAAAGCTAAATAACCAAAAATAGGTTTGTATTGTTCTAATTCCGGCGTAATATTTGAAGAAGAAAAGTAATTTTGCAACTCATTTTCTTCGGCAATGGTGGTCTCGCCTCGAAAGTATTTTTCTAATAGTATTTCCATTTTATCCAATTCCATAACTGTGTGTTTTTATCATAAATTCCCTAACCGTTTTCCTCGCTCTCGAAAGTGCCACGCGAATCGCGGTTTCATTCATTTCCAATATTTTTGCGATTTCTTCAAATTCATATTGTTCAATGTCTCGCAATTGAATAATTAACCTTTGTTGTTCTGGCAATTGGTCAATGATTTTTTCGACCCAATTCAAATTGTCAATGTCTTCCATTTTCTTATCTAAACTTGGCTCTTTTCCAATGAAATTATCATGTACAATCTTGAGATTTCCTGCTCTTTTCGATTTCAATTGATCTAAACAATAATTTTTGGTTATCGTCATCGCAAAAGCTTCTACATTATTATAATCCTCCAAACTCGCGTTTTTATTCCACAATTTCACCAAAACTTCCTGGGTTGCATCCTCGGCTTCCTCGGTGCTTATGAGCAATCGCTTTGCCAGTCGAAAGACTTTGTCTTTGAAAGGCGCGATTAACTTCACAAACTCGTTTGGATTCATAAAAAGCAATTAATAAGACGGTTATACAATCAAGACTAAACTAACTTATTTTTGTTACAAAGTTTATAAAATAAAACTAAAGTTGGTATTTTTGCGTTAGCTTTAAATCAATCCCCCAAATATGAAAACAAAATTCAAAATTATAATTGCATTCCTTCTGGCAGTTTTTATGTTCCAAAGTTGCCAAGATACGGACGATGTTGCGGCTCCAAATAATCTGGAAGTTCAAAACTTTATTTGGAAAGGGCTAAACCTGTATTATTTATGGCAAGCTGATGTTCCAAATTTATCGGATACTAAATTTGCCAATCAAACCCAACTAAACGCTTTTTTGAATGGCTATCCACAACCTGAAACCTTGTTCCAAAATTTGCTATATAATCCCATAAGCAAATTTCCAATTGCTACTGCGGTAGATCGTTTTAGTTGGATTGTGAGCGATTATTTAGTTTTGGAAGGTCAGCTTCAAGGATCGACAAATAATAATGGCGTAGAATTTGGCTTAGTTTATAAGCCTGGAAGTTCAACAGATATTTTTGGTTATGTTCGCTATATCGTTCCTGGTTCAGATGCCGCGACAAAAAACATCCAGCGTGGCGCTATTTTTTATGCCGTCAACGGAACCCAACTTACCGTGAGTAATTATCAAGGATTATTATTCGGTTCCAACAATGATTACACTTTAAATCTTGCCGATTTCAATGCTGGAGCAATAACTCCCAACGGCAAATCAGTGGCTTTGACAAAAAAGGTATTGGACGAAAATCCCATTTTGATCAATTCGGTAATAAATTCGGGTTCGCACAAAATTGGCTATTTAATGTACAATGGTTTTTATGCCACGTACGACACCAATTTAAACGATGCTTTCGGCTCGCTAAAATCCCAAGGAGTCACTGATTTAGTTCTTGATTTGAGATACAACGGAGGCGGTTCCATTCAAACAGCAAGCCGATTAGCAAGTATGATAACAGGGCAATTTACATCTCAAATATTTGCAAAAGAACAATGGAACGCCAAGATTGAGTCCTATTTCCAAACCAACAATCCCGCTGCTTTAAACACTTTATTCACCAATACTATAGGAACCACGCCTATAAATAGCTTGAATTTATCCAAGATTTATATTCTAACTTCGAAAAGCACCGCATCGGCAAGTGAACTGGTAATCAATGGATTGAAACCTTACATAACTGTTATTCAAATTGGCGACTTAACCGTTGGTAAAAATGTTGGCTCCGTGACTTTATATGATTCACCAGATTTTAGTGCCACGAACCGAAACCCAAACCACCGTTATGCAATGCAACCGCTGGTTTTGAAAATCGCCAATGCCGCGGGCTTTGGAGATTATTCTAGCGGATTAGTACCAACGTACCAGATGAAAGAAGACCTAGGAAACTTGGACGTTCTTGGCAGTGCAACGGAACCATTTCTAAAAACCTCTATTGCGAAAATAACCGGAACGGCGAAAATGGCGCAACCAAAACCTGGAATTCAATTTGACTATTTCAAAGATTCAAAATCGGCCAACGGCATACAAAACCAAATGTACCTTGAAAAAGCACCCGAAGGTTTGTTGAAAGCTTTGTGACAATAAAAGTGAAATAAAAAACGAGGCTTTCATCACTGAAAGCCTCGTTTTGTTTAACCAAATTTGTAATTACAAATTGATATTCAATCCAAATTTGAAGTTTCTTCCAAGTGTGTTATACCCTACATTTTCAACAAATTTAGCATTAAAAATATTGCTTGCCGTACCAAAAACAGTTAATCTATTTTTCACCAGTTCATAGTACAAAGTGGCGTTTACCAATTGGTATGAGCCCAAAACCACATTCTGTGTTGCATAGGTATTCCCGTCAAAAAAAGCGTCTTTTCTGGTGTCGACATATTGATAATTCAGATTGAAAAATGCTCTTTTATTCATTTGAAAATCCAAAGAGGAGTTCACTTTATGTTTCGGAATTAATTGATCCAAAGCTGCATCCACTTGGGTGAAAGTGTAATTTGAATTCCACTTAATTTTTTTGCTGATGGCAAAAGTAATTTCCGTTTCAATTCCTTTAACTTTATGAGTTCCATCAATATTAATATACTTATAGGCTGGGGAAAACCCGATAAAATTAGTTTCTTCGCGGTAAAATCCAACCAAATTTAATTTGATTTTTTTGTCCAAAAGTTGGGTTTCAAAACCAGCTTCAATAGTAATATTTTTTTCAGGAGTTAATGTCGAATTTCCGTATTGGGAATACAACTGATACAAACTTGGAGTCACGAAAGCCGTGCTGAAAGAAGATAAAACCTTCAACGGAATAGTTTTGAAATCGTAAGATGGATTTACATTATAAACCAACTGATTACCATATTCGCTATGAATGTTCAAACGCGCTCCGGTATTGACATTCAACCCAAAATACGAAGTAAAAACTCCCGTAATGTATGGATCTATCATATTAAATTTGGCTTTTTCTTTTGTAATATTTCCATAAGGTGTTTCGCTACTCATATCAAAAAACTGATATTGCGCTCCAGTTACCAAAAACAAAGACTTCGAAAACTCATATTTATTGTAGCCATCAACATTCACGTTTCTGGAATTGTATTGCGAAAAACCAACGGTTCCGGAATAAGTATCCAATTCATTGTAAGTGCGTGTTATTTTGTTGAAACTCGAATTCAGTATAAATTGTCCATTATTGTATTTGTATTTCGGCACAAAGCCAAATCGAAATTGTTCCGTTTTCGAATAATTTAAATTAGTATCATCTTTACCCGTATTGTCAAAAGCTCCATCGTAATCATTGTTAATTTTGTCGAAATCTCCAAAAAAGTCCAATATCAATTTATCGGTGACTTTATAACCCAATTTGGCTAAATAATTCAATCTCGAAAAACGATCCGGTTCATAAATAACACTTTGATTTGACGGGGCAATTTGCGACATCCCATTGGTTTCCGTGCTGTTCAAAGAAGCGAAATAATTGACTTTTTCTAGGTTTCCCTTTACCGAAAATCCTTGGTTGAAATCTTGAGCGCTAGTTTTTGATGTGAATGCCGTATTATTGGTTCCTGCATTAAAATACCCATTACCTTGAATGGATTTCTTGTCTGATTTCTTCAAAGTGATATTGATTACACCTGTAGCGGCTCCAGTTCCATACAATGTGCTGGCAGCACCTTTCATAATTTCTATACTTTCTACTTGGTTCGCAGGAAGCAAACGCAAATCATATTCAAAACTGATTCCCGAGGCATCAGTAACAGGGATTCCGTCAATGAGAATAAGCACTTGATTATTTTTTCCACCACGAATGTAGTAGCCCAAATTTTTCCCTGCAACACTTTGGTTTCC
Organism: uncultured Bacteroidota bacterium; assembly: GCA_903861155.1. Taxonomy (GTDB): domain Bacteria; phylum Bacteroidota; class Bacteroidia; order Flavobacteriales; family Flavobacteriaceae; genus Flavobacterium. The sequence continues at coordinate 5,545 of CAIOTL010000019.1, read as the reverse complement.
GTTAATTTCAACACCCGCAACCGAACTAAGAATGGTAGCAACGCTTAGTCCTTCCTTGTTTTTTAAATCTTCGGAAGTGATTTTGGTGATTACTTTTCCTGATTTTTCCTTGGCCAAAGCAAATTTGGAATCAGAAATTACTACTTCATCCAGTTGAGTTTTGGATGCAATGCTGTCTTTTTGCTGCGCAAAAACACAGTTAGTTATTAGCCCGAATAACGCACTAATACGAACGATTTTGTTGTTCATTTTAATAAAACATTTTTAATAATAAAAAATGGGAGAAAAGCATAGAATGACCCATACCCAAACCTTTTTTCCCGAAAGTTTGATACTCGATGTAATAGGCAGGTCTCCTGGCTTGCGTCTTGTTGTTTACCTTCCCATCCCATTTTAGAACAGTGGTTTTGTAGATAACAACAAGCTTGATAGCTTACAGTTGCGGGTACAGCCCAGGATTTTTTATTCTTGATTTAGGATTCTTGATTTAGGATTTGTTATAATCTTAAATCTATAATCTGCAATCTACAATCTTTCACCTGATTCCCTTTTAATGCCGTTTTAAAATTAAAAACAACAACCTCAATACGGCTGCAAATGTAGTCCTAACATTCGAATAAAAAAATAAAAATCATTTTTAAAACGGAATAAATATACCTTTGTACTTCTTTCAATAGTGTTTTATGAAATCTTTTTTCCTTCGTGTCGTTCTATTTTTGTTTATAATTTCCTGCATTGGATGCAAACAGAACAGCAAAATTTCAAAGAGCAAAACTGCATCTTCCGAAAATTCTATACATTATGCCAAAGGTTTTGAAATCTACAAACACCAAGGGTTTTCGATAGTGAAAATCACGAATCCTTGGCCTGAAGCCAAAGAAAGTTTTACCTACATTCTTCAAGAAAAAAACGGAATTATCCCCGACAGTTTAAAGCAATTTTCAATTATTCCAATCCCCATAAAATCGATTGTCGTGACTTCGACTACCCATATTCCAGCATTGGAATTGTTGGGAGTTGAAAATACCTTGATTGGTTTCCCTAATACAAATTATGTTTCTTCCGAGAAAACCCGAAAATTAATTGATACCAGAAAAGTCCGTGAGGTAGGTTCGAATGAAAGCCTGAACACCGAAGTTATAATCGACATAAAACCCGACGTGATTGTGTGTTTTAGTCTAAATAATAGCAATCCAACCTTGGATAATCTTCGGAAAAGTGGCCTGAAAGTAATGCTTAACGGTGATTGGACAGAACAATCCCCTCTTGGAAAAGCCGAATGGATCAAGTTATTTGGTGCGTTATACGGTTTAGATTCCAAAGCAAATTTGATTTTTTCTGAAATTGAAAAGGAATACAATTCCACTTTGGCTTTGGCACAAAAAGCGACAACAAAACCCACTGTCCTTTACGGTTCAATGTATCAAAATCAATGGACTGTTCCGCAAGGCGAAAGTTGGGCCTCGCTGTTTTTAAGAGACGCAAAATCTGATTATTTGTGGACGAATACCAAAGGAACCGGAAGTTTACCTTTGTCTTTTGAAGTTGTTTTAGAAAAGGCTCAAAATGCAGATTTCTGGATTGCACCGGGTGATTTTAAGTCCTTGAAAGAAATGAGCAATAGCAATCCACATTACAGCCAGTTTGCGTCATTTAAAAATAAAAAAGTATATTCGTATGCTGGAAACAAAGGTGCAAAAGGCGGAATTCTGTATTTTGAATTATCTCCATCACACCCTGATTGGGTTTTGAAAGATTTAATCAAAATTTTTCACCCTGAATTATTACCGATTCATAAACTTTATTTTTATCAAAAATTAGAATAAATTGACCAACGTTAACCGAAATACACTTTTATTCTCCATTTTGACATTGGCATTGCTATTGGTATTGGTGATGAATATCAGTTTGGGCTCGGTTTCCATTCCAATAAAAGTCGTTTTCAATAGCCTTTCGGGAGGAAATTCTACCAAGGAAACTTGGCAATATATCATTATCAATTATCGATTACCCAAAGCCATCGCTGCGATTCTCGTTGGAATGGGATTATCCATCAGCGGATTGTTGATGCAGACTTTATTCCGAAATCCATTGGCTGGACCATATGTTTTGGGTTTGAGTTCCGGAGCCAGTTTGGGCGTGGCCACGGTTATTTTGGGATCCACATTATTGCCGGTTGGTTTGTCTTCGATTTTGCTTTCTTCTTACGGAATTGTTTTGGCTTCCAGCTTGGGCAGTTTTCTGGTTTTATTGGCCGTTTTGGCGGTCGCACAACGGTTGCGAGACACGATGGCCATATTGATTGTTGGGCTGATGTTTGGGAGTTTAACCAGTGCCATTGTTGGGACGCTCACTTATTTCAGTACTGCAGAACAATTACAGAAATTCACTTTTTGGTCTTTGGGAAACCTCGGCAATTTATCTTGGTCCTCCCTCGTTATTTTGTCCACTTGTGTGGCAATTGGTTTGCTATTAAGTCTTTTCAGCATCAAACCGTTGAACGCATTGCTTTTGGGCGAAAATTATGCCCGAAGTTTGGGAATGAACTATGAAAAAACGCGATTGATAATCATACTTGCCACCAGTATTTTGGCAGGAAGCATCACTGCTTTTGCAGGACCAATTGCCTTTATTGGATTGGCCGTGCCTCATATTGCCAAGTTAGTTTTTCAAACCAGCAATCACACGATATTATTCTGGAGCACTCTACTTTTGGGTGCGATTATTATGCTTATTTGTGATAGTATTTCGCAACTTCCAGGAAGTGATATTACGTTGCCAATTAATGCTGTGACTTCTATTTTTGGTGCGCCAATCGTGATTTGGTTGTTGATTCGAAAACGTAAAATGATGAACTAATTCCTTTTAAACGCATAGAAACATAGTGTTTTCTGGTTTTTTAATAGATATTGATAGAAACAAAATCTTCGATTTTTCATAGTTTAAAAACGAATTAAAAAAATTAGGCTTATTACCTCTAAATAATAGAAAATGATAACACAAAAATACTTAGATGAATTAACTTACGAACTCATTGGGTCTGCCATAGAAGTCCATAAAATAATGGGAAGAGGATTACTAGAGAGTGTTTATCATCAATGCTTAAAAGAAGAATTATCAAAGAGGAAAATTCAATTTTCTACAGAAAAGAAAGTCCCTCTAATTTACAAAACCTAAGAACTTAAAATAGATTTTAAATGTGATTTATTTGTTGAAAATTGTCTAGTAGTTGAGTTAAAATCTGTAATACATCCAAATCCAATATTTGAGGCTCAACTTATGACTTATATGAAACTTTTAAAAGCTCCAAAAGGCATATTAATTAATTTTAATTGTTTCAATATTTTCAAAGAATGGCAGAAAACTTTTGTAAACGAATATTTTAAAAACTTACCCTAAAAATAAACTATTTTTCTATGTTTGAAACAAAGTTTCAACTATAACATCTTTATAGATTCCAATAAAAACTATGTTTCTATGTGTTTAAAAAAAAGACTAAATGAAAAGCAATAAAAATATCCTTTCAACTCCAAGTTTAAGCATTGGTTACAAAACCAAAAGTTCAACAAATATTACTGCCTCGAATATAAATTTGTCTTTAGAAAAAGGGAAATTAATTGCCTTAATTGGTGCCAATGGCATTGGAAAATCGACGCTTTTGAGAACCATAACTGGAATCCAGGAACCCATTTCGGGAACCGTTTTGTTGAATGGGAATGACATTCACAAACTAGAATCGCTAACTCTCGCACAAAACCTAAGTGTTGTTCTAACCGAAAAATTACCGCCAAGTAATTTGACTGTTTGGGAACTCATCGCTTTGGGGAGACAACCTTATACGAATTGGATTGGGAAACTGACCGCCAATGATATTGCAAAAGTCAATGAAGCGATGGAACTCACTCAAATCGGACATTTAGCCTCCAAAAAACATTACGAAATTAGCGACGGGCAACTGCAAATCGTCTTGATCGCAAGAGCTTTGGCGCAAGATACGCCTTTAATTATTTTGGATGAACCCACAACTCACTTGGATTTACTCCATAAAGTGGTGCTTTATAAACTCCTGAAAAAACTGACGCAAGAAACTGGAAAATGTATTTTATTTTCGACTCATGATATTGATATGGCGATACAATTGAGCGACGAAATGATAATCATGACTCCCGAAACCGTGGTTCAAGACCAGCCTTGTAAACTAATTATGAAAGGAAGTTTCAATACTTTATTCAAGGATGAACATATAGTTTTTGATAGTGAAAAGGGGAAATTTGTGATTTCTTAAATCTTTAATCCAATCTGCCTCTTTGCTTCTCCAATGACAAACGCAACGGAATTGGCAATGTTAAAACTTCGGATTAAATTTGACATTGGAATAGTTAAATGATTTTCAAATATACCTAAAATTTCTTTATTTAAACCCTTACTTTCTTTACCAAAAACCAACCAATCTCCATCCTGAAAATCAGCTTCATAAATAAATTTTTCGGCATGAGAACTCATTAAGAAAACACGTGATTGATCTGGAATTTGGACAATCCATTCTTCTATGTTTTGGTATTCAGTAACATCTAAATGTACCCAATAATCCAATCCAGAACGCTTTAGGTTTTTATCATTGATAACAAATCCAAAAGGATGAATCAGATGCAAGCGGCTTTCGGTGCCCACACACAACCGACCAATATTTCCAGTATTGTTAGGGATTTCAGGTTCTACGAGCACTATATTTAACATAGATAATTTGTTTATTCGTTTAATTGAAAGTCAGAAACTTCTTTTACTTCTCCAGCTTGCAAATCGTTCAAATATATGTTTCCTATTCGAACTCGTATCAATCGCAAAGTAGGAAAACCAACTGCTGCAGTCATTTTACGGACTTGACGAAACTTCCCTTCATTAATGATGATTGAAGCCCATGAAGTAGGCCCATGACGTTCATCTCTAATTTTTTTTCCTCTTGCGCCAAAAGCGGGAACTTCATTAACTATAAAAGATTGACAAGGTTTTGTCATGTATTTTGTGCCATTAAAACCTATTTCGACTCCATTTTTCATTTTTTCGATGGCTTCTTGCGTGATAATTCCATCAATTTGAACAAAATATTCTTTGTCTACTTTTTTGCCTCGAACAATTTCACTCATTTTACCATTAGTAGTCAATAAAAGTAAACCTTCGGAATCCTCGTCAAGACGACCAATTGCCATTGTTCCTTGTGGAAAATCGTGCAATTCGCCCAAGAGTTTTTTTTTCCTTTTGAGTTCGTAAATAAACTGGCTTAAATAGCCGTAAGGTTTGTGAAGGATGAAATAGCGGTGATTGGACATTGTTTTTAAATTGTCTGGCAAAAATACATTTTTCAAATTATCTTCTTATACATTCTCAACTTGATAATATTCCTTACTTTTACTTTTTTACAAAAACAATTCTTTTATGTCAAATATACTCCCTTTTTTATTGATTTTTATTACTGCACTCGCTATTGGTATCTTCATTGGAAAACTGATTTTTTCAGCAAAATGGCAATCCGAAAAAGCCTTTTTAG
>CAIOTL010000018.1 GCA_903861155.1 uncultured Bacteroidota bacterium | reverse complement strand
TGCTATCAGGGCTAGGGAATCTGCTGCTTTAATGAGATTATTGTACAGTCAATAATGTTTCTTACTCGAAGTAAAATCATTTATCGCACTATAACTGAAAAAAAACTCCCAATTCTAAACAGAATTGGGAGTTTTTACATTTTGTATTATTCAGCGCATTCTCAACTTAAATGACCTTAAGTGCCTTATAAGGTTTAATATAAGTGTTATCTCAAACTAGCACCCAATTCCGTTTCAAAATTCTTTTGCAACTTGCTCATAATTTTGTCAATTTGAACATCAGTCAAGGTTTTTGTAGTGTCTTGAATGATAAAACTAACCGCATACGATTTTTTGCCTTCCGGAAGATTTTTGCCTTGGTAAACATCGAATAAATTAATGTCTTTTAAGAGTGATTTCTCGGTTTGTCTAGCAAGATTATAGATCGTATCAAAAGATACGCTCTCGTCTAATAACAAGGACAAATCTCTGCGAACTTCTGGATATTTAGGAATTTCGACAAACTTAATTTTATTTGAAAGTAGTTTCAATATCAAAGCCCAATTAAAATCGGCAAACAAAACTTCCTGCTTAATGTCAAAATGTTTCTGAATTGATTTTTTCACCACACCATATTCTACAAGAGCATCATTTCCAAAACCGATTGCGATTCCTTCAGAGAAAACATCAGTAGTAACGGGAAGATTTTGTGTTTTTTGAATCCCTAATCTTGAAAGAACTCCATTTACATAACCTTTAAATAAAAAGAAATCCGAAGGTTTTTGCGCATTTGTCCAGCTTTCCTGATTACGATTTCCAGTTACAAACAGCGTCAAATGCTTGTTTTCCTCATAACCAGATGGGAATTTATGATACGTTTTTCCGAATTCGAAAAATTTCAAATCAGAATTTCTACGATTGATATTATAAGATAAAGCTTCTAAGCCAGAGAACAATAATGATTGACGCATTGTTGCTAAATCGTTACTTAATGGATTTAACATCAATACATTGTGTTCCTCTTTCAGCATTTCAGAAAGTTGAATATAAGATGAAGTTGTTAATGAATTGGCCATCATTTCATGAAATCCTTGTGAATTCAATTGGGTTGCAATGATGTTTTGAACTTTATAATCTTCGGTTCTTGGAGAATTGGATACCGTGGCATTTAGTTTCTCCGAAAATTTGATATTGTTGTATCCATATACTCTGAGAATTTCTTCTATGACATCAATTTCTCTTTGTACATCAACGCGATAAGCTGGTATTATCAAACCTAATCCAGCGTCAGATACACTATTGATCTTGATTTCCAATGAAGCCAAAATATTTTTAATAATTTCCTTAGAAAGTTCCTGACCAATAATTTTCTTTACATTATTGAAATTCAAAAACACCGGAAAGTCTTCGATTTTCTTTGGATAAATATCAATAAGATCAGAAGTGATTTCTCCTCCGGCGACTTCCTGAATTAATAGGGCTGCTCTTTTTAAAGCGTAAGCTGTTATAGATGGATCAATTCCTCTTTCAAATCGGAAAGAAGCATCGGTGTTTAATTGATGTCTTTTGGCACTTTTTCGAATACTCACTGGATTGAAATATGCACTTTCAAGAAAAATAGAATTTGTATTTTCAGTAACACCCGAACTTTTTCCGCCAAAAACTCCTGCAATACATAAAGGTCCTTCCTCATCACAAATCATCAAATCTTCTTCGTGCAAAGTTCTTTCTACATCATCAAGCGTCGTAAATTTAGTTCCTGAAGTCAGCGTTTTTACAATTATCTTTCCACTGATTTTTGAAGCATCAAAGGCGTGGAGTGGCTGGCCTAATTCATGTAATACATAATTAGTGACATCGACAATATTATTTTTTGGATTGATGCCAATGGCTTTCAATCTGTTTTGAAGCCAGCTTGGAGAAGGTTTAATTGTAATTCCAGAAATGGTAACCCCACAATATCTTGGAGCCAAAAGTGTTTTCTCAACTTTCACATCAATCTTTAAGGTTCTTTTATCTACTCTAAAATTACTCACAGATGGTGTAATAAATTCCACATTAACACCAGTTTGAGATAATCCAGCTCTTAAATCACGAGCAGTTCCAAGGTGACTCATGGCATCGGCACGATTGGGAGTTAGTCCAATTTCAAAAACCTCGTCATTTTCAATTTTGAAAACACTTGCGGCCATTGTTCCAGCTTTTATAGAAGCGTCAAGTATCATAATTCCGTCGTGACTTTCACCAAGACCCAATTCATCTTCGGCACAAATCATTCCGTGACTTTCCTGTCCGCGGATTTTCCCTTTTTTTATTCGAAAAGCGACCCCATCTTTATCATACAATGTGGTTCCAATCGTTGCAATTAGTACTTTCTGCCTAGCGCCAACGTTAGAAGCACCACAAACTATTTGAACAGGAATACCATCCCCTAAATCTACTGTGGTTACTTTTAATCTATCTGCGTCAGGATGTTGAATACAGGTAAGAACGTGGCCAACTACAATTCCTTCTAACCCGCCTTTCAAAGATTGATATTTTTCAACTATTTCGACTTCCAGACCTAAATCTGTCAATAAGGCAGCCGTTTCTTCAGATTTCCAGTCTATTTTAATGAATTGTTTTAACCAGTTGTAAGATATTTTCATTGTATTTTATATGAATTTTCAAAGTGGCAAATGTAATCAATGTTTATTGAGCTTCAAAGTTAGAAGTTACAAAGTTATATCGTCATTTTTCTAAATACTAAAATTACCAGCCAATTCCTTCAAAGCGATTTCAGACAATTTGGCTTGAAATTGAGCACTAGTATAACGCACTTTAGCGTTGATATAATTCAATTGCGCGGTTCTAAATTCTAGTGTAGTTATAGTTCCAATATGAAACTTATCGAGTGTAATATCTAGATTTTGCTTCGCATTTTCTATGTTTTTTTCTTCTATTTCTATCAATTGAATGTTGGTTAAATAGGTCTGATAGGCAGCGGTTAGCTGAGAATTAAGCACCTGATTTTGCTGTTCAATAGCTAATTTTGAATTCTCGATTTGAATTTTGGCGATTTTTTCATTTCTGTTTTGTGAAAATCCATTAAATATATTCAAAGACGCATTAAATCCATAGTTCAAACCGTAAGCGCAGGATTGTGCCACAAAACCTAGACTAGATTGGGTTTGGGCAAAATTATAGCCCGTAAGCAAATCTAAAGTTGGATATCGATTTGCCTTAATTTGTTTTAATTGCAGTTCCGAAATCCTTTTATTGATAATATGTGATTCTAACTCTGGATTTTGCTTTTCGGCTAAAGCAATCAACTCTGGAAGTAATAATTTTTCATCAACTGAAATCATATCAACCACTTTGAAATCGATTTTTGGATCTCTAGCCAAAATTTGGTTTAATGCAACTTTAGTGTTAGCATATAGTTCATTTTGTCTTAAAATGGTAACTAAATCCGTATTCAAATCGACTTGCGCATTCAAAACTTCTAATTTTGAAGCTTTTCCAATGGAAAAACGATTTTGGGCAAAAGCCAATCTTTGTTTCGAGATTACGATTGTCGTGTCTAAAGCCATCAACTGTTGCTGCTGCTGAACTAAATCAAAATAAGTCGAATTTACATTACTTATTTTGGTGATTATAGTGAGCTTTAATTGACTTTCTCCAAGTTTTTGCAATTCTTTTAGTTGATCTAGTTTTGCAAACATTTTAAATCCGTCAAAAACAGTCCAATCTAATCCAACACCATAATTAAAATTATTATTTTTCGCATTATTGAGCTTGCTTACCGTACCGTCTTGCTTTGTTTGGGTACTGTTTAAGGTATTTTTGCTATCAACAGCAGTTGCAGCTACTTTTGGTAACATTCCAGCATTACCTGAGGAAACATTTGTTTTGTTTATATTTAAATTGTTCGAAGCAATTTTTATTTCAAAATTATTTTCCAATGCAATTTTCACCGCATTTTCTATTGTCAAAACTTCTTGAGCATTCATTTTAACAATGCAAAGGAAGAATAAAACCAAGTTTTGAAGTATCGTTTTAAAATTCATCATAATTTATTTACTTTCATTTTCATATTCATCAATATGGTCAAATTCGGGATAATGTTTTCTAGCCTTGGACCACATAAAATACATCGAAGGAATGACGAATAAGGTTAGAATTAAGGAAAAAATGGTTCCTCCAACGATGACAACTCCCATTCCAATTCTACTTGATGAAGCGGCTCCAAGCGACAGTGCAATTGGTAATGCACCTAATGAAATTGCCAAGCTGGTCATTAAAATAGGCCGAAGTCTAGATTCTGATGCTTCCATAATGGCATCCATTTTTGATTTTCCTTGTTCCCGCAGTTGATTGGCAAATTCGACAATCAGAATTCCGTTTTTGGTTACCAAACCAATAAGCATTATCGTTCCAATCTGGCTAAAAATATTCCAAGTTTGGTCAAATAGCCATAAAGAAAATAAAGCACCTGCAATTGCCATTGGCACCGTCAAAATTATAATGAGTGGGTCGATAAAACTTTCGAATTGTGCCGCTAAAATCAAAAATATCAACAGTAAAGCTAGTCCAAATGCAAAAGAAGTATTGGAGCTACTTTCAATAAAATCGCGAGATTCTCCACCCAAATCTGTCGTAAAAGTATCGTCCAAAACTTTGGCTTTTATTTCATTCATCGCGTCAATCCCATCACTAATACTTTTGCCTGGGGCTAGACCTGCGGAAACTGTTGCCGACATATATCTATTATTATGGTACAATTGTGGAGGATTACTTTTCTCGACAATTTTTACCACATTATCCATTTGAATTAGTTCTCCTCTATTGTTTTTGACAAACATCGAAGTTAAATCCAGGGGTTTTGCACGATCTTTCAATTCAAATTGTCCAATTACCTGATATTGTTTTCCGTTCTTCATAAAGTATCCAAAGCGCTGACCGCTCAAGGAAAGTTGCAAAGTTTGCGCTATATCCATAACCGAAATTCCCAAACTTTCGGCCTTTTCTCTATCAATAGAAACGTTGATTTCGGGTTTGTTAAATTTCAAGTTTACATCCGTAATGGAGAAAATTGGATTTTTTGCTGCTTCATCCATAAACAGTGGAATTTTTTCTCGCAATTTTTCAAATGTTGGTGCTTGAATAATATATTGAATAGGCAAACCACCGCGTTTATTTACTGCAATCGTGGGTTGTTCCGTCACCGAAGTTTTTGCATCTGAATATTTTTTAGTCCATTTAGTCAACTTATCAGCAATTTCCTTTTGAGTTCTTTTTCGCTCACTTGGATCCGATAGCGAAATTCTGATACGACCGCTATTGGTTGCCGAAGCATTAAAACCGGGTGCAGTGATTATCAAACTCACTTTTTTTTCCGGAATAGAATCATCGATTAATCTTGAAATTTCTTGCATAAATCGATCCGTATATTCGTATGAAGAACCTTCAGCAGTTGTAATACTCATTATTAATCCACTACGGTCATCATAAGGAGCGGTCTCTTTTTTAATGATTGAAAAGAACAAATATATTATTCCAAAACAAGCAATTAATATGGGGAAACTCAACCATTTTCTTTTCATAAAACGGCCTAAAGCATTGGCATAACCACTATTTAATTTTTGAAAATAAGGCTCGGTGGCTTTATAAAATTTTGATTTCTTTTGTTCGCCACCTTTCATCAAATAAGCATTCAACATTGGTGTCAATGTCAATGAAACAAAGGCTGAAATTAATACCGCAGCTCCAATGACAACACCAAATTCCCGGAACAAATGTCCGACGAATCCTTCGAGAAAAATCACTGGGAGAAATACAGCCGCCAAGGTTATTGAAATGGAAATTACCGCAAAAAAGATTTCATTCGAACCTTTGATCGCCGCTTCAATGGGAGACATTCCAGCTTCTACTTTTTTGAAAATATTTTCGGTTACAACAATTCCATCATCGACAACTAATCCAGTTGCAAGAACAACGGCTAATAATGTCAACACATTTATCGAAAACCCGAAAAGCCACATGATAAAGAAAGTTGCTATCAACGAAACAGGAATGTCAATCAAAGGTCGGAAAGCGATGGCCCAATCCCTGAAAAATAAATAGATAATCAAGATAACCAGAATCAAGGAAATTCCAAGTGTTTCCGCAACTTCGAGCACTGATTTTTTTACAAAAAGGGTATTATCAATAACAATATTAAGTTTGATGTCCTTGGGTAATTCTTTTTTTAACACTTCATATTTCTTGTAAAATTCCTTTGAAATGTCTAAATAATTAGCACCTGGAAGCGGCACAATTGCAACAGCAACTAATGGTAAACCCGATTGAGTCATTTTGGTTTCTATAACTTCGGGACCTAGATTTGCTGAACCAATATCGCTAAATCGAACTATTTTATCTCCTTCAGTTTTGATAATAATATTGTTGAATTCTTCAGCAGAAGAAAGATTTCCAACAGTTTTTACAGTAAGTTCCGTATTGTTACCCGTCAATTTCCCCGAAGGTAATTCAACGTTTTGCTGGTTTAGCGCATTTTTTACATCAGAAACCGTACAGCCATAGGAGGAAAGTTTTATAGGATCAATCCACAACCGCATCGCATATCTTTTTTGACCCCAAATCTGTACACCGCTCACGCCAGGAATGGTTTCCAGTCGTTGTCCTATAACATTTTCGGCATAATCACTCAATTCCAAAGCACTTCGGCTATCACTTTGAACTGTCATCGAAATGATGGCATCGGCATTGGCATCAGCTTTCGAAACTACTGGAGGTGCATCGATATCCTGTGGTAATGTTTTTGCTGCCAAAGCCACTTTGTCTCGAACATCATTTGCTGCCGTTTCTAAGTCTTTATTCAAGTTGAATTCGACAGTAATTGTGCTAGTTCCCTGAACGCTTGAAGAAGTTATGTTTTTAATCCCGTCGATCGAATTGATTGCTTTTTCGAGTGGCTCCGTGATTTGAGATTCGATAATATCAGAATTGGCACCAGCATAATCAGTTCTGATGGAAATTTGAGCCGGATCAATCGATGGAAATTCCCTTACGCCAAGAAAACTATAGCCAATAAGTCCGAACAAAACAATCGTTAGGTTTAGTACTATGGTCAATACGGGTCTTTTTATGCTTATGGTGGATAAACTCATTTAGAATGTAGATTTTAGATTTTTGATTGCAGATTTTAGATTTAGGAATTGTTGTCAACTGCCAACTGCCACCTAAAATCTGCCACCTATTTAACTTTTACTTTTACGGGAGCGTCATTTTTTAATGACATTACTCCAGTTGTTACAAGCGTATCACCAGTTTTCAAACCCGAAAGCACCAAGATGGAAGCATCGGTTCGAGTTGCCGTTTCGACAATAACTTCTTTCGCTTTTCCTTTATTGGAAATAAAGACTTTTTTCCCGTTTTGTACCGGAACAATTGCTTCCGTTGGAACAACAATGGCATCTTTTATAACATCTAATGGCAATTCGACATTAGCGAAAGTACCGGGTAATAATTTTCCGGTTTTGTTTTCGGCAATGGCACGAACTTGCAATGTTCTTGTGGCTACTTGTACTTCTGGTTCAATAGCATATACTTTGGCATCATATTTATTAGTAGAACCCGCTACTGAGAAACTTATAATAGAATTCAATTTAACTTGACTGGCATATTTTTCGGGAATGGAGAAAGTGATTTTTAATTTCCCAATATTGACTAATTTTGCCACTAAAATAGATGGTGTAATATAAGTTCCAGGCGAAATAGAACGCAATCCAATTTTTCCTGAAAATGGTGCGCGAACAGAAGTTTTTGCTATTTGAGCTTTGATCAACTGGCTTTGGGCTTGCGCCGATTTAAAATCAGCTCTTGCAATATCAAATTCTTCTTGGCTGATGGCTTCTTTTTGAAGTAAAAGTTTGGCTCTTCTTTCGTTTTCCGATGCCAAATTCTCTTTGGTGGTGGCTTGACCTAATTGTGCTCTTAATTCTAAATCATTTACTTTAAACAGCACTTGTCCTTTTGTTACTATAGCACCTTCATTGAAATGAATTTCTTCGACAATTCCAGAAACTTCAGAACGAATTTCTACCTGTTCATTGGCTTCTATTGATCCTGAAAGCGAAAGATTATTATCGAAAGTTTGAGAGTGAACAACAATTCCGTTTACATTGATCGCTTTATTTTTTCCGGCTTTGTCTTTAGAATCATCATTTTTACTTCTGTTTGAGCTAATTCTATAAACGACAAAAGCACCAAATCCGACGATTAACAACGTATAAAGAATATGTTTTAGTTTCATAATTTATATAAAAAGGAATATTAGATTTCTCATATTTAGGTTAATAATGACAAATTTAGTTTTTTTGAATTCGGAACAGGAGAAGTTTTGTTATTTATTTAACAACTCATGGGTAAATATTTATATTCTAGAAAATTAATTCTTTTTAAGACTGAAAAAAATGGAAATGGTTTAAATCTAATTTTTAAAATCCGTTTTATCATTATAGTATTTTTCATACTTTAACTAATATAATTCCAAATGTTTTTCTTTTTGGTCAATTCGATATATGTGGCTCTCAAAATGGAATTTTCTTGCTTCTGCAATGACGCATCCTCTTTTAGGATTTTCAGTGCGTAATTTCGTGCTAAAATCAGAATATCCCGATCCCGAACAATATCAGCAATTTGAAGATTTAATAAGCCACTTTGTTGCGTTCCCATCAAATCGCCAGGACCTCGAAGTCTGAGATCAACTTCGGCAATTTCGAAACCATCATTCGTACCCACCATTGTTTCCATTCGAGTTTTGCTGTCGGCACTCAATTTGTGGCTCGTCATCAAAATGCAATAACTTTGTTCTGCACCACGACCCACGCGACCACGAAGCTGATGCAGTTGTGAAAGTCCAAAACGTTCAGCACTTTCTACAATCATAACGCTGGCATTTGGAATATTTACTCCTACTTCAATCACGGTTGTAGCCACCATAATATTGGTTTTTCCTTCCGAAAAACGTTTCATTTCGGAATCTTTATCGACTGGTTTCATCTTTCCGTGAAGAATAGAAATCGAATATTGCGGCAATGGAAAATCACGAGAAATACTTTCGTATCCGTCCATCAAATCCTTGAAATCCATAGTTTTTGACTCTTCAATCAACGGATAGACAATATAAATTTGTCTTCCAAGAGCAATTTCATCCCGAATAAATTTCCAAACTTTCAAGCGATTGCTATCAAAACGATTCACGGTTTTAATGGGTTTTCGTCCCGGCGGTAACTCGTCAATCACCGAGATATCTAAATCGCCATACAAACTCATTGCTAAAGTTCTCGGTATAGGAGTGGCTGTCATCACCAAAACGTGTGGTGGAATTTCGTTTTTTTTCCAAAGTTTCGAGCGTTGTTCCACTCCAAAACGGTGTTGCTCGTCAATTACCGCCAAGCCCAAATTTTGAAATTTCACCTTGTCTTCTAATAAAGCATGGGTGCCAATTAGAATATCTAAAGTACCGTTTTCGAGTTCTTCGTGAATAACTCTTCGGGCAGCCATTTTAGTGGAACCAGTGAGTAGTTTGATGTTAATATTCAATTCTTTGGATAATTCTATTAAGCCATTAAAATGTTGGTTCGCCAAAATTTCCGTTGGTGCCATCAAGCAGGATTGAAAACCGTTGTCCATGGCCATAAGCATACTCATCAGTGCCACAATTGTTTTGCCTGAACCTACATCGCCTTGCAACAATCGGTTCATTTGGGCATTACTTCCCATATCAATTCGGATTTCCTTAATCACTCTTTTTTGGGCATTGGTCAGTTCAAAAGGCAAATGATTTTGATAGAAATTATTGAAATAATCACCCACTTTCGTAAACGGATGACCTTTTATTTTATGTTTCCTAATCAGGTTTTTGGTGATTAATTGCAATTGGATATAGAACAATTCCTCGAATTTTAACCGGAATTGGGATTTCGCCAAAGCCTCAGCACTTTTAGGAAAATGAATGTTAAATAAGGCAACATTTTTTGGAATCAGTTTCAATTCGGCAGTCAAATAATCCGGCATAGTTTCAGAGAATTTGGCCTGGGTTTCCTGAAACAATTGTTGCATCATTTTATTAATCACTCGATTGGAAATACCACGATTTGCCAATGTTTCTGTTGAAGGATAAACGGGTTGCATTGCAGAGCGCAAGCTTTGTTCATGTTCTGCAATCAACTCAATTTCGGGATGTGACATGTTGAAAGTGTTTCCAAAAGAAGTGCATTTTCCGAAAATGACACACATTTCATTGATTTTTAAACTTTCACGAATCCATTTGTGACCCTGAAACCAAACCAATTCCATTTGTCCTGTATCATCCACAAAAGTAGCAACCAATCGTTTTTGGTTTTTGCCAAATTCAACAGTTTTTATGTTGATTATTTTACCGATTATTTGAACTTCGGCAACATTGTTTTGCAACTCATTAATTTTATAATAACGTGTTCTGTCAATATATCGATTGGGAAAAAAATTGAGCAAATGGCCATACTTGTGAATTCCCAATTCCTTGCGAAGCAGAGCCCCCCGATTAGGACCGACGCCTTTAAGGTATTCGATGGGAGTTTCTAGGAGGTTTTGCTGCATACTGCGAAGATAGTTTTTTGTTTGGAAATTAGAAAATGAGATAAATTGAAAATAGAGTTATAAAATTGGTATTTTTGAACAATAAAATTACCAAATGAAATGACAACTCATCTCGCATTGCTTAGTGGCATAATATAAACGTGTTTTCATTAATATTGTACGTAAATATATTATAATCAATTAGATGTAATTAAGTTTTTTTGAAAAATATTTCAAAATTTGAGTGGTGTCTTAAAAAAAGACTAATTTCTTGGTTATAAATTAAGTGGACTGGAGAGATAAATTTGTTTCTTCTAATCCATCGTTTTTATCTTCAAGGATTTATTTTGTTCGTCTATATTCAAATGTATCCAATAAAAATGTAGATAAAGTTATTCCAGCACCAACTGCAAGTTTAGCATGTCTTTCAGATAATCCTTTTCGTTTATTTTCTTTACCATGACCAGTTCCATATAGGTTTCGTAATTCAGTTAATTTGATTACAACAGTGGAAAAACCGGTCAAACTGACCACCCATTTCCAGTTCAAATTGACCACCAGTATCGGAGCAAACTGACCACCACTTTCCAGTTCAAATTGACCACCTGATTTTGAGGTACAATTGATCATTAAAAACTACTAACTTTTTCATGTTGTTAGCACCATAC
>CAIOTL010000017.1 GCA_903861155.1 uncultured Bacteroidota bacterium | reverse complement strand
TGTGAAACTAACACGTAGGTCGCGCCAATTACGCTCCAACTCGTTTATATGTATGACAAAATCATACAAAGCCACCCAATTTTGGGTAGATAGGTATGACAAACGTCATACTTTATTTTATTCAAAAATATAAATAATTCTTTACAAATCATCAAAAAGATTTTTATTTGTTGCAAACTTTTCGTACTTACGTGGGTATAAATTTCAGTGGTTTTGCTACTGCTATGGCCAAGTAATTCTTGTATGTAACGCAAATCAGTGCCGCTTTCGAGCAAATGAGTAGCATAGCTGTGGCGCAACCAATGTAGTGTTACTAGTTTTGTATTTCCAACTTTTTGAAGGGCTTGTTTTAAAACACTTTGTAAACTATATTCAGATTAGTGTTCGCCTGCATTTTGCCCTTCAAATAAGAATGTTTTGGATTTGTAAATAGTATAATAACCCGTTGGTGGAATTAAATTATTTGATTTTTAATATTGTTTATTGGTCTGTCAAAGATGAATATATTGATATACTGAAACAATGTTAATGCTCTTATTTTTGCTAAAATCCTTGTTTAAAACCTTCAAAAGTTTTAGCATAATTGTTTCCAATTCTGAACTGGTCGCAGAATTGTGAAAATAATGTCTCAATCCTTTTTCTTGATTTCCTAAATAGATAAGGCTGTGGCTTATAATCTTTTTGATTAGCTCTTTTTGGGGTCTCTAATTTGATATTTACTGCTTGAAACAAATCTAATTGAATACTTTGAGACAAATAACCTCTATCGCCAACTAATACACAATCAGACATCTGATTTATTCTCTAATTTACAATTCAAAGAACTTATAACTTCTAAAACTCTAAAATAATTTTTCAGTATATTGACCAATATCTAATCAATTTATTTTACTGCAAGTAATTACACCCAAGAGGTTAATTTAAGTAAATTAGAAAAAAAGAAGCATAAAAAAAGAGCTCAAATTGAACTCTTTTTTTATGCAATTATATTAAATTTACTTACCTAAAGTGATTTGAGTAGCAACTCCACCATCTATAGATAACATTGCTAAGTTGTCGCAAGTTCCACTTCCATAATCAATAGTAGCAAAGTGTGTGTTTTTTGTGAGTTTTAGCACACCTTGAACAGGGAATGGGCTAGGAATTGCAAGTAAATCACAAGCTGTTTTGTGTATTAAAGGAGTAGTTGGGTCAATAAACGTAGTAAAGACATTACCGTTTGGATGTGTTGTGGTAAATGTTCCGTAGGTAGAAAATACATTATCGGTTGGGTCTGTTCTAGTTAAGAAACCAGCCGTCATTTCTCTAACACGGTCACCATTACGAGTATAAACACCAGCTTTGGTTGTAAGTGTCATATTAGTTGCAGTGAAAGTAGTTTTTGGATGCAAACTAGTTCCGCTTCCAACCATTTCTCTTTTCCAAGTTGTAGTCCCGTCAAGCTTGTTGTCATTAATATAAAAATTATTATAGGTTATTGTCATAGTTTTTGGAAAAGTTGTTCCAATAGACCATGTTAAAACTATTTGCCCTCTTAAGTTACGTCCTCTAAATACAAATGGAGTAATTGCTGTTCCGACTGTTGTTCCAAAAGCAAGTGTGATAACTCTTGTTGCTGTAGTAGTTCCAACGGTACTGATTGAAACACCATTAGTAACATTAGCGAATATCGAAGTATAGCCCGTTGTAGCTAATTTTCCAGTTGCAGTACCATCATGAACCTCATATTGGTCATCTGCAATTACTGATACATCATCAACTGAATTGTCCACTGTTTGTGTTGCAGCAACATCACTCGATGTAGGAGTAGTGCTATTTGTACTTGAGCCATTGTTACTACAACTTGAGAAAACAAGAATGCTTAAAAAGAACACGCTTAATAATAAAATTTTAGTTTTCATAATAAATGATTTTTAGGTTTAAGATTTGATAATAAAATAGACAAATGGGTTTATAAATAAAGTTGCAAGTTAAAAAAAAGAGATTAAATATTTTATTTGGAACTATTTTTTTTAAAAGAAGTCACGTTGTTTTCTAAAATGGACTTGCAACTGATTTAATTTCGTATTTTTGAATAAATGAACCTCAAAAAGGTTTAATCAGTACTTTAAAAACTGCTCTTTTTGGTGTTAGTACTAGAATCGTAGACCAGAAGAGTAAATTAAGGCTAATAATTTTTTGTGTATTAAATTGGTTGTTAAATCAATAAGCCTAAACGTTTCTTCCTTACTCAAAATGTTCTGTAATGTTTTTGCGTTTTTGGGACGGTGTAGTGCTGCGGTGACAATTTTTGAATCATGTATGATTTTTAAGAATAATTTAATGGAGTTGATGGTTTGGTTCTGATACGAAGCCGAAAGATTGTTTTTCAAAATATACTCATTATTGTACTCAATCACATCTTCGTTAGTAATTTCGGCAATGGGTTTTTCCCGGTAAAAAACCAAAAATGATTTCAAGGCTTCACTATAGGTCATTATCGTGCTTTCGCTATAGCGTTTGGAGCCTAAGTAGTGTTTGAATTTTTTTTATTTGCGTTAGGCCTTCGCTGGATGCAATGGAATGTGATAGCGGTCTAAGTTTAAACCGAATTCGGTTTTCCTCGGTATCAGGAAGATGCCAAACACCCAATGTTGGACTCCAGCGGGAACCTTCGAGTTCTTTTATTCGAGCAATGAATTTGGGATTTTTTTCGAAATAAACGGCAATTCGCTTTTCTTTTCGGTGTGTGATTATTTTAGCTTCCCGTTTCATAATCAATGTATTTAGTCTACTAAAGTAATGAATTATTGTTATGCATTAAAAATCAGCTTATTAGTATTGATAAATTGAATTTATAGAGTTCTTTTTACTCTCGTCAGTACTTGTTTTTAGTAGCGTACTGACACTATTATTAAAAGATGTACATCTTTTAATATATTTCTGTACATCTTTTATATCATTCCCGTACATCTTTTTTTTAAAAGATGTACAGGAATTGAATTTAGTGTCCTTAACATTTGATAACTTTGTCAGAACGAACTTATTTTATCAAGCAAACAAATCTATTTTTATGGCTATATCTTTCAAAATGGTGCCCAAGAAAAACAATTTGGCATCGCCATCCATAACAAAATATTATCCCTGTGCTGTACATAATGGAGAAGATGATTTAGACCGTCTAGCCGATGTCGTGGTTTCGCAGTCCACCATAAGCCGCGCGGATTGTTATGGAGTCATTATTGCCCTGACCAAGGCCATCGGTGAATCCTTGTCTGCCGGTCGCATCGTGCGGATTGACAATCTCGGGACTTTTCAAGTTACCCTGCAGGGATTGCCTGCTGATTCGCCAGATGATCTGGGAAAATCTAGCATTAAAGGGGCCAAAATCATTTACAAGCCTTCACGAAACATGAAGCAAACGGTGCAACAATTGACTTATAAAAGGATACGATAATAGGGGGAGTAGTTACTAAAAATTACCACCTTACTTGACAACCTAAATTAGGTTAAATAGTTTTAAACTATAAAATAAACAACGAACTTTGCGGTAAACAAAAACACTTATGAAAATAAATCCAAAAAACGGAATCGATAAACTCCTTTTCGGAATGAAACAGAACGATGTTGTCGCCATTTACGGTAAACCAGACAGGAATTACAAGGACGAAGACGACAACCTGATATTTGCCTACAACAAACTCAAAATGCGGCTGACGTTCTATCAGGATGAAGAATTTAAACTAGGTTATATCGTGGCTTCGAGTCCAGATTTGGAATTATTCGGAAATAAAATTATTGGACTAAATATCAGCGACGTCAAAAAAGGATTGGCAGCAAAGGGAATCACTAAGTTTGCCCAAGAAGATTTTGATACTTTCGAAAATTATTTCAACGAGGAAAATTGGTTCATCCTTCAAACCGAATTTGAGGAGGTGGTAAAATTCGAAATCGGCGCCATTATCAATGCCAAGGACGAATTCGATTGGAAATTCGGAAAAAAATGAAAAAAGAAAAGGGATTTACTTTTGTGGTAAATCCCTTTTGTATAATTTGAAATGGATTATTTTTTTGTCGTATCGGTTGTTGGGGTTATTGGAGTTGGTTTAACTACCGGAGGCGTTTCAATTATTTCCAATTCGAACACAATGTTTGTATTGGGGGGGATCACGCTACCTGCGCCTCTTTCGCCATAAGCAAGCTTCGAAGGGATAAAAACTAAGGCTTTGTCACCAAATGACAAAAGGGTTAATGCTTCAAGAAATCCTGGGATCATTCCGCCTTTTTTCCCAGCTTGAAAAGGGAAAGGTCGGTATCCGTTTTGGGCGGCTCTGTTAGCATCGAATTTACCGTAAGTTTTACAAACTTCTTCGTAACTGCTGTCAAAAAGACTTCCATCTTCAAAATAACCGGCATAATTAAAATAGAAAGTCGTTCCATCGACAGGTTTTTTACCGCTGCCTTTTTGCACAATTTTATAGGTCAAACCTGAGGGGGTAGTCGTGGCATTAGCTTTATTTTCGGCTAGGTAGGCTGCTTTCGCTTTGATAACACTGCCATATTTTTCGAAATATATTTTTTTATTTTCGGCATCAATTGCCGCTTGTTTTTTCTGGTTTTCGGCATTGATTAAGGCTTGCTTTTTATCGTCTTCGGCTTTATTAGCATAGTAATCGGCGAATGTTTTTAAGGCATCAAACTTTTTAGCCAAATCGCCTTTTCTAGTGATGGTTACCTTCAAGATTACATCGTCTTGGGCAATGAGGTTAACGATATCCATTCCTTGGGTCACGTGACCAAAAATGGTGTGTTTTCCGGTTAACCAAGGCGTATCCTTATGGGTAATGAAAAATTGGCTTCCGTTTGTCGCTGGTCCTGAATTGGCCATGGCCAAAATTCCGCCTTTGTCAAATTTCAAATCCGTGAATTCATCTTTGAAAGCAAAACCTGGACCTCCAGAACCATTCCCCATCGGGTCGCCACCTTGAATCATAAAATCTTTAATGACTCTGTGGAATTTCAACCCATCATAAAATGGTTTTCCCTTTAGTTTTGCATCGGTTAAATAAGTGTTTTTCCCTTCTGCCAAGGTGATGAAGTTGGCCACGGTTATTGGTGTTTTTTGGTATTCTAATTGAACAACGATGGTACCTTTATTGGTTAAAATAGTTGCAAAAATTCCATCGACAACCACTGGAGTTTCTAATTTTGCTTTAAGCGTTGTGACAGCTTTTTTAGTTGCAACTGGTTTTTTGGTAGTTTGCCCGTGGATATATAGTACTCCCAGGAACAATAATAATAGGATTTTAGATTTCATTTTCTTTAATTTGAATTTAGTTTAATTTATTTATTGATGCATTTTTTCTGATAATTCAACTTCAAAAATTAAGTTGGTATTGGGAGGAATTATGGCACCAGCGCCGGCTTCGCCGTAACCAAGATTGGAGGGTATAAAAATAACAGCTTTGTCGCCAAAAGACATTTTTTCGATTCCTTCAATAAAACCGGGAATCATACCGTCTTTTTTGCCCGCCTGAAACGGGATTGGCATGTATCCATGTTGTGCCGCCCTGTTGGGGTCAAATTTTCCAAAAGTTTTTGAAACCTCTTCAATGCTGGAATCAAATAGGCTTCCGTTTTCTAGAAAACCGGCATAATGAATGAATATATTGGCTCCATTAGCAGGTTTCTTGCCGCCACCTTTCGTGGTTATCACATATTGCAATCCGCTTGGGGTTTTTGTTGCTTTGGTTTTTAAAGCCGCAAAATAAGCCGACTTTTGTTCACGAACGGCTTTGTATTTTATATCTAAGGCTGCATCTTCTGCCAATTTTTTCTTTTGATTTTCTGATTCAACGGCAAAATAATCGTGGAATGTCTTAACGGCGTCAAACTGTTTTGCAGCTTTCCCGTTCCGGATGATACTCACTTTAATCATTGAATCACCTTGCTCAATTTTGTTGACTACGTCCATTCCTTTTTCTACCACGTGACCAAAAATAGTGTGTTTCCCTTCTAGCCAGGGGGTTTCGATATGGGTAATAAAAAATTGGCTGCTGTTAGTTCCAGGACCATTATTGGCCATTGCCAAAACACCGCCTTTGTCAAATTTTAAATTTGAAAATTCGTCCTTAAATTTATAACCCGTGTCCCCAGAACCTGTCCCTAATGGGTCGCCAGTTTGAATCATAAAATCTTTGATGACTCTGTGAAATTTCAAACCATCATAAAAAGGTCTTTTTTTAAGATTTTCATTGGTGATAAATTCGTTTTTTCCTTCAGCCAAAGTCACGAAATTAGCAACGGTAACAGGTGCTTTTTCAAAATCCAATTGTACCGTAATAGTGCCCTTATTGGTTTCGATTTGAGCGTATAAACCATCAGGGAGATTGTTCTTTCCCTCTTTACAAGAGAAAAATGAGGAGATAACGACTAATGCTAGTAGGATGTTTTTTTTCATTTCTAATTTGTTTTCTTATTGTTTAAAGTGTCTTTTGGATTGTTTTTCATTGTGATTTGTTGTTTTTCCAGATTGTCATTCTTCAACTGAATTTCTTTTTTGAAAGCCTTTTCAGATATGAAATTATGAAGTGTTACCGTACATAACAACGGTTGGTTGATTCCGATTTTTTTACTGTCGCCATGATAACCGTAGGCAATATGGGATGGAAAAAGAAAATTGATTTTGTCGTTTTTATGCATCAATTTGATGCCTTCCCGTAATCCCGTCATGATATTTTGTTTGTCGACAGCATAAGTTTGTGGCCCCAATTCGATTTCCGAATAGATGACGTTACCCTTAATATCCTTTATTTCATAGTTGAAAAATGCAACGTCCCCTTTTTTTGGAGTCAGCGTATCGAGCTTATTTTGGATTAGATACGTATACCAATAGCCTTTGGTGGAAGCTGTATATTTTACGTTGGGATTACTTTTGATTATCGAATCGATTTGTCCTTCTTCATTGGCAACCAATTTCTTGTTTCTTACCACCGATTTTCTCATAAAAGTTCCCGAAGCCTGTGAAATAGGCTTTCGAGCTTCTTGATGTTGCTTGCAGCTTGAAACCAAAATCGTAACCAAGAATACAAATAGAATAAGTTTGCTAAATTTCATAGTGCTTTATATTTTTAGTTTGGTTACCAAATCTTCGAATTTTCTCACGGTTTCTTCCATCGATAATTCCGATTTTCCTCCGGCAGCATTCCGATGTCCACCACCATTGAAATACGATCTTGCAAACTGATTTACGTCAAAATCACCTTGGGAGCGGAGAGAAATCTTAATGATTTTTTCTTCCGAGTTTTCAATAAAAATCGCCGTGAAGACAATTCCCTTGATGCTTAAACCATAATTTACGATGCCTTCGGTGTCGCCTTTTATATGGTCAAAAGTGTCCAGTTCTTCCTGTGTCAAAGTGGTGTAGGCCGTTTTATGGTCTGCCAAAATCTTCATATTTTGAAGCGCTCTTCCCAGCAATTGCAATCTTCCATACGAACTATTGTCATAAAGTAAAGTCGGAATTTCAGTATTTTCAACGCCCAAATCGATTAAATCGGCAATGATTCTATGGGTTGTTCCCGTTGTTTTTGGAAAACGAAACGAACCCGAATCCGTGAGAATTCCAGTATAAATGCAGGTGCCAATGGTTTTGTCGATGTCTGATTTTTTCCCAAGGAACGAAATGAAATTATATAGCATTTCGCAGGTCGAACCAAACGCGATATCCGAATATTGATACGTTGCATAATCATCGGGCGATTGATGGTGGTCAATCATGATAAACGGTGCTTTTAGCTTGTTGAGCACGTTTTCCATTTCGCCCACGCGGTGCAAAGCATTGAAATCAAGCGTGAAAATAAGTTCAGCTTCTTCGAGGATTTTGGTACAGTTCTTTTTGTCTTTTTCGTATATTTTAACGGTATCCGAACCGGGCATCCAGGCCAAAAAATCGGGAAATTCGTTGGGGGAAATGACAACTGGATGCTGGTTATTTTTGAGCAAAAAATGATACAATCCGAGGGTTGAACCCATGGCATCACCGTCGGGACTACGGTGCGGAATGATGGCAATTTTTTTTGGAGTTGATAATAACTGCTGTATCGCTTGTAGGTCTTGTTCTTTCATGTGCAGATAATACTTTTTTTATAGGAACATGGAATCGTCATTCTTTATTCTATTTGTTATTTTGAAGAATGGCGATTTCATAGTTTGCGAATTTACATTTTTTTGAGCTAATGCTAAAATCATTTAAACAATTAACAAACTTTTATAAGTCTAAAAATCCTCAAGATTATGGCTTTTAAAACGCTGATACAATTTGTATTTAGCTCCCTTTACAATTTGCGAATGATAAATCCCCACAGAACCTGACGCAAAATAGGCGACTACGCAAGAAATGCCAATGAATACGCCGCTTTCGATCCCGAAAAGTTCTATTCCCATAATCGTGCAAGCAATGGGCGTGTGGGTGGCACCCGAGAAAACGGCTACAAATCCCATTCCGGCCAAAAGCGCTATGGGCAAAGGAACAACGAGCGATAAGGCGCTTCCCAAAGTTGCGCCAACGAAGAAAAGGGGCGTCACTTCGCCACCTTTAAATCCAGCTCCAAGCGTAAATCCGGTAAAAAGTATTTTGAGTAGAAAAACATAAGAAGCATTGGGTGTTGAAAAGGCATCGACAATGGTCGGAATTCCCAATCCCATATATTTAGTGGTTCCAATAAAGTAGAAAGTAAAAGCCAAAATGACTCCTCCAACAAACGGTCGCAGTGGTGGATAGTGTATCGTTTTTGAAAATAAATTCCCCCAAAAATGAGTGGTTTTCGAAAACAACATTGACGCTAACCCAAATAAAATACTGACTAAAATTACACAAATAAATAGTTTAAAAGTTATTTGAGGTACAACCGAAATTTGGTAATGAGTATGTTTTACTTGCCAATATTCAACGGTGAAATAAGCGATGTAAGCCACCAAAAAGGACAAAAAAACACTTCGGAAATTGATTTTCGAAAAGTATAAAACTTCCAAAGCAAATAAGGCTCCAGCCAAAGGTGTCCCGAAAATAGAAGCAAATCCTGCACTTATTCCGAGAATTATAATTGTTTTTCTTTCGGAATTATCCAATTTGAAAATTCCTGTAAATTGGTCAGCAATTGCGCCTCCCATTTGTACTGCGGTTCCCTCGCGACCGGCGGAACCACCAAAAAGATGGGTGATTAAAGTGCCAAAAAGCACTAAAGGTGCCATTCTTAAAGGAATAGTTTTTTGAGGATTTTCGTATTCTTCCAGTAATAAATTGTTGCCTTTTGCAGCATCTTTTCCTAGATAATAATACGTTAATCCTATGATAAATCCTCCAATTGGCAAAAGCGAAACAATCCAAAGATGATGTTCTCTGATTTGCGTAACCCATTCTAAAGTTGTTAAAAAAAACGCCGAAGCTGAACCCGAAAAAACGCCTACTAAAACACAAATGAGAATCCATTTGAGTAGGAGAAAGGCGTTTTCTTTTAGATTCATTGGATTGGTTTTTTTTCATACCTGACAGGTTTTAAAAACCTGTCAGGTGTAGTAATTGGAGTAATTTATTCTGAAACAATAGCAGTAAATTCAATTTCTACTAAATATTCTGGAGCTACAAGTTTGCTTACTTCATAAAAACCAGTGGCTGGTTTTATAGCTGCAAAAAATTCGGCATGTGCTCTGGCAACTTCTTCAAAACTGGTAATATCGGTGGTGAATATTCGAGTACGAATCACATCTTTCATTCCTGAATTCAATTCTTCTAGCACTTTTTCTATTCTTTCAAGAACATTTAAAGTTTGTGCATAAGCATCATCAGCCTTAACTTTTTTACCATCTACAATAGCTACCGTTCCGGATACTTCAATCACATTTCCAATTCGTACCGCACGACAATAACCCATTTTGTCTTCCCATGGTGATCCTGTTAAGATGTTTTTTCTTTTCATTTTGATTTTTTTTTAATGTATTAAGCTGATTTTTAATGGTTTTAAAACTCAATAAGAGGTTTCGTATTTTTTTGCAATTTATAAAAAATAGAGAAATAAAAAACACTGATTTTTAATTAAAAAGTTCAATTATGTAAATTAATTTAAGAATGATTTATGTTTTAAAATGTAATAAATCCGAAAATCGAAGGTTATACTATAAAGTGAAATGGCGTTTTTTTATAATTTAAAAAGATAAGCACTAATTGGTTAACAACTAAATATCATGAAAAGAATATTATTTTTTGTCCTTATAATAGGTATGTCCATAAATGGATATGCACAGGATGAATTTAACACTAAATTCAAGCCAATCCCTGCTAAAAATAAGAATCTAAAAATTAAAAGAGAAGTTCCACCAAAACCCGATTTGCCAAAAATTATTCCTCCAATTGTTTTGAAACCAGTTCCAATTGATATTTTTGAAAACATAAATCTTTATAAAAAGGAAGAAAATTCGAAAGGCATATTTTATAGAAAAAATCAAAATTTAGGGACTTTCAAAACCGTATCAATTACTTCCAAAATACTGTATCGGGATGCCGCCTTTGTTGATGGGGATAAAATAAAAGTGTATGTAAACAATAAGGTAATTCAACCAGAGGTTCTTTTGGAAGGCCAATTTAAAGGGTTCGAAATACAATTAGAAAAGGGTAGTAATAGGATTGATTTCGAAGCTTTGAATGAAGGTTTTGCTGCGCCAAATACGGCTCAATTTCAGGTTTTTGACGATAAAGGCATTCTTATTTCGGCTAGTACATGGAATCTTGGAACGGGTTACAAAGCAACCATTATCTTGGTAAAAGAATAAAATGGAACATTTTTAAAAAATCAATTTTTCAATTCAACAAATAAGTTAAAGAAAATAAAATTGTGCTATTTTTGTGATTTTAAACCAATGTTTTTTTTATTTTTAAATTTTTAAAAACATTGATAAATCAATAGGCGTATTTATGAAAAGAATTCTTTTAATTATTATGATAATTGGTATTGCTTCAAAAAGCTTTAGTCAAATAGAATCTAATATTAAATTCAAGGCAATTCCGCCAAAAAATACTGATTTTAAACCCAAAAAAGTTACTCCTGCAACTCCTGAAAACCCTGATATCGTTGCTCCAAGCGTTTTTACAAATATCAATATTCTAAATACAAAGCCCAAAGTAAATAATTCCTTTCAAATAGGAGGAACTAGTGGTATTTCGATGGTTCCAAAAAATGATTTTGTAAATCCAGGAGATTTGATTGCCCAGAAATTAAACAAGAAAGAGGATAATCAGGAAGGGGTATATCGAAGAAACCAGAATTTAGGCGATTTTAAGACTAATTCGACAACTGCAAAAGTGATGTACCGAGATTTTGGAGAAATTGATGGGGATGCTATAAGTGTTTACTTAAATGACAAAATAATCGTTCCGGAAGTGGTTATGACAGGCGAATTTCAAGGATTCGAAATAACTTTGGTAAAAGGGTTTAATAAGATAGATTTTGTGGCTTTAAACCAAGGAGCGGTTGGACCTAATACGGCGGAATTTAAAGTCTATAACGACAAGGGAGCTCTTATTTCGGCTAGCCAATGGAATCTTGGAACAGGTTTTAAGGCAACCATTATTTTGGTAAAGGAATAAAAAACAAATTTTTTTCAAGATTCAATTTTCCAATCCCAATTATAAAAAGTATTTTTGCGCATGCAACACAACGTACTTATTTTAGATTTCGGATCGCAATACACTCAGTTAATTGCGCGTAGAGTTCGCGAATTAAATATCTTTTGCGAAATTTTCCCATACAATCATTTTCCGAGTGATTTATCAAGTTATAAAGCCGTAATTCTTGGTGGAAGCCCTTTTTCTGTTCGTGGAGAAGACGCTCCACATCCTGATTTATCCCAAATTAGAGGAAAACTTCCTATGCTCGCTGTTTGTTACGGCGCGCAATATTTAGCCCATTTTAGTGGTGGTGAAGTTGCTGCATCCAACACCAGAGAATATGGTAGAGCTAATTTATCTTATATCAAAGAAGACGAACTTTTCTTTGAAGGTGTTTCCGAAAATAGCCAGGTTTGGATGAGTCACAGCGATAGTATTAAAGCCTTGCCGACAAACGGTGTAAAACTGGCTAGTACGCACGATGTAGAATTCGCAGCTTATAAAATTGAAGGCGAAACAACTTATGCCATACAATACCATCCCGAAGTTTTTCACTCCACGGATGGATCAAAAATGTTAGAAAATTTCCTTGTAAAAATTGCTCATGTTCCTCAAAATTTCACGCCAAATGCTTTCGTTGAAGAAATGGTGGCAGAATTAAAAGAGAAATTACAAGACGATAAAGTGGTTCTTGGACTTTCGGGTGGCGTAGATTCTACAGTAGCTGCCGTTTTATTGCATCAAGCGATTGGCAAAAATCTATATTGTATTTTTGTAAATAATGGTTTGCTTCGAAAAAATGAATTCCAAAGTGTTTTGGATCAATATAAAGGAATGGGGTTGAACGTGAAAGGCGTAGATTCTGGAGATCGTTTTCTTTCAGAATTAGCCGGAGTTAGTGATCCTGAAACCAAACGAAAAATTATTGGACGTGTATTTATCGAAGTTTTCGACGATGAATCGCATCTTATTGAAGACGTGAAATGGTTGGCTCAAGGAACTATTTATCCGGATGTTATCGAATCAGTTTCGGTAAAAGGACCATCGGCAACCATAAAATCCCACCATAATGTGGGTGGTTTACCCGATTATATGAAATTAAAAATTGTAGAACCTTTGCGCATGCTTTTCAAAGATGAAGTGCGTCGTGTAGGAGCCACTTTAGGAATTGATCCAGAATTATTAGGAAGACATCCTTTTCCTGGACCTGGATTATCCATTAGAATATTGGGCGATATTACACCCGAAAAAGTACAAATTTTGCAAGATGTAGATAAAGTTTTCATCGACGGATTGAAATCTTGGGGATTGTACGACAAAGTTTGGCAAGCTGGAGCCATTTTGCTTCCCGTAAATAGCGTAGGAGTAATGGGGGATGAGCGTACTTACGAAAAAGTGGTGGCACTTCGTGCGGTAGAATCTACTGATGGAATGACTGCTGACTGGGTACATTTACCTTATGATTTCTTGATGAAGGTATCAAATGACATTATCAATAAAGTAAAAGGTGTTAATCGTGTGGTGTATGATATTAGTTCAAAACCGCCAGCAACGATCGAATGGGAATAATACTATAATTTTTTTCTTTTTGACAATAAAATG
>CAIOTL010000016.1 GCA_903861155.1 uncultured Bacteroidota bacterium | reverse complement strand
GGATGCCTAATATTAGTAACAAAAATACAATAACGCCAGATAATAGTCCCCAACCCAGACTACTATTAATGCTATGATGAAAAGAATTGTTTTCAACAGCTGTTTTTGCAACTTCTGTAACCATCGACCTAATGTCTTCTTTAAAAGCAGTTAAGTTTTCTTGCAAAATTGAATTAACTTCATCTTTAGTCATGTTTTCCATCTTAAATAAACTCAATTAATTTTTATTATGTCTTTTACCCAAGGCAAGTTTTCCATCAGCGTTTTTTTAATGGCTAAATCCATGGTCAAACCAATGCTTGGGCAAAGCAAGCAAGCACCTTTAAATTTTATAATTACAATATCATCTTGCACTGAAACCAAGTCAACCCCTCCGCCATCTGCTTCCATTGCTGGACGAAGAGTTTCTAATAATTGCCGAACTTCTATTTCTTGATTATTCATCTTTAAAGTTTTTTGCGCATCTAAATCCGATGTTAATCGCAAAGTTTTCAGGAAGATAAGCGCCGCGATTTGCACAGCGCAAACGAAAGGTTTGAATGATGTTAAATGAAGCGCCGCGCCTTATTTTAGTCACACCCGCCTCACTTCCTTTCGGATTATTGAGTTCACTTTCAGCATAATAGTTTTCAGAAAACTTATCCGTACACCAATTCCACACATTACCCGCCATATCGTATAAACCATATGCATTTGGGGGAAAAGTCTTTACCTCAGTTGTCGGCGGAACATCAAAGGCTTGTTTTCCAAAATTACAAATTGTATTATCAGGTTCATGATTTCCCCAGGGAAATTTATTTTGATTGATTCCACCTTTTGCTGCTTTCTCAAATTCGGCTTCTGTTGGCAATCGTTTTCCAGCCCAGTTGGCAAACTCATTTGCATCATTCCATGAAACTAAAACAACAGGATGATTATATCTACTTTTAGTCGCATATGATTTCCAATTTAATCCCTTAATTTCTTTCATGATTCCGTTTTCATACCCATTTGCTTTTCCGATTTTCTCGGCTGTCGTTTTATAACCTGTCTGTTCTACAAATTCTGCAAACTGATAATTGGTTACATGGGTTTCGTCCATTAAAAAATCATCTATAAAAACTTCGTGTATTGGGCTTTCGAATTCCCCCCAGCCTTCTGCACCCATAATAAACTTTCCAGCTGGAATCAATCTCATTGAATTATTGAAACCGTTTGTTTCTTCTAATCTTTTTGCAGTTGTTGTAAACATGGTCTTTAATCTTTTTAATTGTTAATGTGAATAGCTAAATCTTGTTTGGCTTTTTGAAATTCTACTGTAAATCTGATTGCTTGTGTTCTAGGTTTTTTAAACTTAACGCAAACTTCATGTGCAATATTTTTTTCGTTTAAGACAAGAATTCTATCTGCTAATACGAATGCTTCGTCTAAGTAATGTGTAACCATTAATATGGTGATTTTTAATTCTGAAATTATTTTTAAAACCCAATCCATCATTTGGTCTCTTGTGTAAATATCCAAACTTGAAAAAGG
>CAIOTL010000015.1 GCA_903861155.1 uncultured Bacteroidota bacterium | reverse complement strand
CGATTACTGTTTTCGAATCGTCTAAAATAGGTTCTTGTTCCAAATAACCTACTGTGTATCCCGGTTGAAAAACTACATCTCCTTGATAATTTTTATCTACCCCAGCAATAATCTTCAAAAGGGAAGATTTTCCAGAACCGTTTAAACCTAGAATTCCAATTTTAGCTCCGTAAAAAAAACTTAAATAGATATTTTTAAGAACAGGTTTATCTGCTCCTGGATAGGTTTTACTCAATTTTTGCATTGAGAAAATTACTTTTTTATCGTCAGCCATTTTATTAATTTGTAATTTAAATAATTATTATAATCTTCCTTTTAATGAACTAAATACCCAAGCATTTGCCAAGAAACCAACACCAACAGCGGCAAATCCCCAGCCCGAAACATCCCTATAGCGAAAAGCGCCCAGACCTATTAATAGTATTCCCATAACCAACATTAATAATGTTGCCCATCCTAAAATGGAGTTTTTATTCGTTGCCATAATTGTAAAATGTATTTTTTGAAACCGTAAATATCGTGAATTTATACGGCTAATTAAAAATTTTATAAAGCATTTCTCGTAACAAATCGGATTGTGGTAAGGCATTTGCGCCAACTCCTTTGCTTTTGACATCTACCTCTCTCAAAGCAGCCACAATTTGGCTCACTTTTCGCATGGGGTAATTTCGTAAAGCAACGTCGTAATCATTCAAGAAAAAAGGGCTTACTCCCAACTCAGTCGCAACATTTTTGGGATTTCTGTCCTTTAATCCGTGGTATTTTAATAATTGAACGAAAAAACTAAAAACCAAACTTGTCGTCATCACAATTGGATTGTCTTTTGGGTTTTGGGCAAAATTATCCGCAATGGTATAGGCTTTTAGTTGGTTGCGTTCTCCAATGGCTTTTCGTAATTCGAATACATTAAAATCTTTGCTAAAGCCAATGTTTTCCTCGATATGCTTGGCTGTAATCATACTTCCTTTTGGCAAAATGATCTGTAATTTCTCTAATTCATTGCTGATTTTACTCAAATTATTCCCCAAAAATTCGACCAACATAGCATTGGCTTTGGGTTCGATGTTGTAATTTTTTCCTGCTAAAACACGCTTAATCCAATCGCCAACTTTGTTTTCATACAATTTTTTGCTTTCGAAAACAACGCCCACTTTGTCCATCATTTTGGCCATTTTCTTGCGCTTATCCAAAGTTTTGTATTTGTAACAAAAAACCAAAACCGTTGATAGCATTGGGTTTTCGACATAACTTTCGAGTTTGTCAATGGTTCGAGACAAATCCTGCGCTTCTTTTACAATTACAACTTGGCGTTCTGCCATCATCGGATACCGTTTAGCGGTCGAAACAATATCTTCAATCGAAACATCACGTCCGTACAAAACCGTCTGATTGAAGCCTTTCTCGTCTTCCGACAAAACATTTTCCTCAATATAATCGGATAATTTATCAATATAATACGACTCCTCGCCCATCAAAAAATAAATAGGTTTGATGTTGCCGCTCTTAATATTGTTTACGATTTTGATTACTTCCTCCATTTTTAGATTGCAGATTTTAGATTGCAGATTTTAGATTGCAGATTTCAGATTAGAAAAACTGATACTTTAAACTTATTTAATACTTTTGCTTTATGCAGCAACTGAATTTTCCTTCTTATTCTTTCCGATTCAAAAATAGCGAAAATAAAGTCTCTATTTTTGATGAAATCAGGAAAAAATTTATCATTCTCACACCTGAAGAATGGGTTCGTCAGCATGTAGTTCGGTTTTTATTAGAAGAGAAAAAATATCCAAAATCATTGATAAACGTCGAAAAAGTTCTAAATGTCAACGGATTGCGAAAAAGATATGATGTTGTAGTTTTCAATCCAGATGGTTCTATCTTTGTTTTAGTTGAATGCAAAGCTCCCGAAATTAAAACTGCTCAAGCTACATTCGACCAAATCGCTCGCTACAATATGACTTTGAAAGCCGACTATTTGATGGTTACCAATGGTCATAATCATTATTTTTGCTTAATGGATTTTGAGAATGAGAAATACGAGTTTATGAGGGAGTTGCCGGATTACAAATTGAAAAATACAAATATATAAATGAAAATAGCAGTCGTAATTCTCAATTGGAATGGCGAAAAATTGTTAGAACAGTTTTTACCCTCAATTGTAAAAAATTCTCCTGAAGCTGATATTTATATTGCTGATAACGCTTCGACGGATGATTCTATTTCATACACAAAAGCTTTTTTTCCATCGGTTAAAATCATCAAAAATGATTCGAATTTAGGTTTTGCAGGCGGTTATAATGAAGCTTTGAAAAGTGTTGATGCCGAGATTTTCGCCTTGGTCAATTCGGATATTGAAGTGACAGAAAATTGGTTGAAACCCATCATCGAAACTTTCGAAAACGAACCAAATACAGCTATTATTCAACCTAAAATTTTGGATTATAAACGCAAACAATACTTCGAATATGCTGGTGCAGCTGGCGGATTTATTGATAAATATGGTTATCCGTATTGTCGCGGACGCATTTTTGATACTTTGGAAAAAGATAACGGACAATACGATGACAATAGCGAGATATTCTGGGCTTCGGGTGCTTGCTTTTTTATCAGAAGTTTCGTTTTCAATGAATTGAAAGGTTTCGATGCCGGTTTTTTTGCTCACCAAGAAGAAATTGATTTATGTTGGCGAGCCTTTAACAAAGAACATCAAATAAAATACAATTCACAATCAATTGTTTATCACGTAGGCGGAGCCACGTTGCAACAAGGAAATCCAAAGAAAACCTTTTTAAATTTCAGGAACTCATTGTTAATGTTAACAAAAAATTTACCTAAAAATCAATTGCTTCCCGTGATTTTCACGCGCATTCTTTTAGATGGAATTGCCGGAATGCAATTTTTATTTCAAGGAAAATTCAAGCATTTATTTGCTGTCATTAAGGCACATTTTGCCTTTTATTTTCTTTTCTCTAAACATTATGAAAAAAGAGATACTTTTCAATCCGAGAAATATTTCAATATTAAAAATATAGTTTATTCCTACTTTATTAAAAAAAATCATAAAATTTTAAAACAACTGTGATAGTGATAATATTAACAACTAAATTTGTAGTACAAATTTAATTAAATTTAATTTCTATGAAAAAAATTGTTATTGCCTTATCCTTCTTTATGCTTTTAACTTCTTGCGTTTCAAAGAAAAAATACGCAGATCTTGAAAACAAAGACAAAGAAACTCAAGATTTATTGAATACTTGTACTGTAAAATTGAATTCCTGTTTGGAAGACAAATCAGGACTTAGTGCATCATTAGCAGCTTTGAGAGATCAAAATGAGCACTTAAAATCGAACAATCAAGATTTAATTACTACCTCAAAAGAGATGACGATTTTATCTACAAAAGGAGCTCAAAATGTTGAGAAAGCCTTAGAATCTATCAAAGAGAAAGATTTGAAAATAAGCAGAATGCAAGATGCTTTAACTAAAAAAGACAGTGTTACTTTAGCAATTGTTACTAGTTTAAAAAGTGCTGTAGGAATATCTGATCCAGATATTGATATAAATGTTGAAAAAGGTGTTGTATTTATCCAAATTGCCGATAAATTATTATTCAAAAGCGGTAGCTATATTGTAACCGATAAAGCAAAAGCAGTATTGGCTAAAGTAGCCAAAGTCGTTAATGATAAACCAGATTTTGAATGTATGGTAGAAGGAAATACAGATAATATTCCTTTCATAGGAAACGGCATATTACTTGATAACTGGGATTTAAGTGTGAAACGTTCTACATCAATAATTCGTGTTTTGACCAATGATTTGAAAGTGAATCCATCTCAATTAATTGCAGCAGGAAGAAGTTCTTATATTCCTTTAGTTGCTAATGATTCTGCCGAAAATAGAGCCAGAAATAGAAGAACACGTATTGTTGTATTGCCAAAAATTGATCAGTTTTACGATATGATTGAAAAAGAAATGAAAAAGCAAACTAAATAAAAATAGCAAGCATTGCAGAAATAAAAAACGTCTTGAGAAATCGAGACGTTTTTTGTTTATTTGCTGCCACTGATATCTGCTATCTGATTTACTATCAATCTGACAACTAAAGAATATCCAAACTTCCCTTGCCTTCCCTTACAACAACTGGTTCATCAACCGATAAATCGATAATAGTCGAAGGGTGATTATCACCATAACCACCGTCAATAACCATATCGACAAGGTTTTGCCATTTCTCAAAAATGAGTTCTGGGTCAGTGGTGTATTCGATCACTTCATCTTCATCACGAATAGAAGTTGAAACAATTGGATTTCCTAATTGACGAACAATTTCCAGGGCTATCGAATTATCCGGAATACGAATTCCGACCGTAGTTTTCTTCTTGAATTCCTTTGGCAGATTATTATTTCCTGGCAAAATGAAAGTGTATGGGCCTGGCAAAGCTCTTTTTAACAGTTTAAAAGTCGTCGTGTCAATTTGCTTAACATAATCAGAAAGATTGCTTAAATCGTAACAAATAAAAGAAAAATTAGCTTTCTCTAATTTTATTCCTTTGATTTTAGCAATGCGTTCCAAAGCCTTAGTATTCGTGATATCACAACCCAAACCATAAACAGTATCTGTAGGATAAATAACCAAACCTCCATCTTGTAAAACCTTCACTACTTTTGCAATTGCCGCTTCGTTAGGTTTGTCTTCGTATATTTTTATAAATTGACTCATTTTTTTTTTTTTGATTTTAGCACTCCAAATTTGGCGAATTCAAGTCCAAAATCAATCCATTGGTTTAATTCACTTTCTTTTTTCAACCCTTCTTCTTCAATATAAAGAAACCCTTTCATCGTTTTTCCTGTGAAGTTCATTGCTCTAACGTGATTTTTCTCAATCAAAGTCTCATATTTAGCATCCAAAACCTGAAGCATCAATTCATCCTTTACAATTCCGATGCACATTTTATCATTAATCATAAAGACATTTCCTCCAAACATCTTTTTTTCAAAAAAATCAATGTTTAACTTCAACAAACGCTTTTGTACTCGTAATGATAATTCTTCGTTATATGCCATACTTTAGGTTATTCCTTTTTTTAACATACTTCTACTTCTTGATTTTATTCAAAACTTTTGAGGTATAAAATAACATTGCAATTGCAACAAAATTAATTTTTATTATAAAAATATCATTATTAGAATTTAATGCTAATAAAAATTGTGATGGATAAAAATCAAATCCTGCGATAACATCATTTGTCAAATTCAATGTTAAATTAATTCCTATTCCATTAATTGCAGAATAAAATAAACCGAAAACATCAAAAGCTACTAACTGCATCAACAAAGAAATTAATACTAATTTTAATCCTTGAAAATAATTTTTCTTGTTTAATTGAATTCCTGAATAAATACAAAATCCAAAAAATAAAAATGGAATAACAATTGAAAAGTAATCGACCCATTTTATAATTCCAGTCAATTTTGTTGTTATAAACATATATGACATAAATAAAAGTCCTATGAAACCTCCAATAATTTGGTATATTTCAATAAAATTAATCTTCTTTAAAAGTCTTTTATCAATCATCTCTATTTTATTTTCTTATCCAATAACATTCAACTTCGCAAAACGCAACAACAATTTCTTAATTCCTCCGACTTCAAATTTGATTTCTGCTTTTTTATCAGCACCAACACCTTCAAGGTTTAGCACTTCACCTTTACCAAAACGTTCGTGCATTACTATATTTCCAGCTACCAATTTATTATCAAATAAATTAGCTGAACCTGAAGAAGAATTACTCGAAACTGGTTTTAATTTACGAATATTAATATCCGATTTGGGTTCATTATCCGTAATATATTTAGGAGGTGTTCCTGCGACAGGTTTTGCCAAACGCAACTTTGATTTGTCAATATCACCAAAAATATCACTGTCAATCATTGGTTTATAGCGATAATTATTTTCTTCTGGAGTTAGATATTCTAAAAATTGTCCGTCAATTTCTACGATAAAACGTGAAGGCTCACTATCCGTCAGTTTTCCCCAACGGTAACGTGATTGTGCATAAGTCAAATATGCCTGATGTTCGGCACGAGTTAAGGCGACATAAAACAAACGGCGTTCTTCCTCCAATTCGCTTCTTGTACTCATACTCATCGCGCTTGGAAACAAATCTTCTTCCATTCCCACCACAAAAACGTGCGGAAATTCCAATCCTTTGGCCAAATGTATTGTCATCAACGCCACACGATCTTCGTCAGAAGTGTCTTTGTCTAAATCAGTTGCCAAAGCCACATCTTCCATAAACTCGGACAATGCGCCACGAGCTCCGTCAATTTCTCTTTGACCTTCGGTAAAATCCTTGATTCCGTT
Source organism: uncultured Bacteroidota bacterium (assembly GCA_903861155.1). GTDB lineage: Bacteria > Bacteroidota > Bacteroidia > Flavobacteriales > Flavobacteriaceae > Flavobacterium. Next base: position 6,272 of record CAIOTL010000015.1, on the reverse strand, counting down.
TAATAATTCTTCGATATTTTGAATTTTTGCCATTCCTTCTGGTGTTGCATCTTTCTTTAATTCTTGCACTAATCCCGTTTTTTTTGCTACGTGATCCGTGATATAAAAGGCATCTTGATTTTCGTTAATTACCTGAAAACTCTGAATCATGGTTACAAAATCTTGTAATTTTTGCTTGGTTCCTGAGTTTAGCTTCAAGTCAATTTTATCAATATTCTGCATCACTTCAAATATCGAACGCTTGTAATGATTGGCAGCAACAGTCAATTTTTCGACAGTTGTATCTCCAATTCCACGGGCTGGATAATTGATAACCCGAATTAAAGCTTCTTCATCTTTTGGATTAATGACCAATCGCAAATAACATAAAACATCCTTGATTTCTTTTCTTTGGTAAAACGATAAACCTCCATAAATTCGGTAAGGTATATCACGTTTTCTTAGCGCATCTTCCATCGCTCTGGATTGCGCATTGGTACGATACAAAATGGCAAATTGACCATTGAGCATCTGGTTTTGCATCTTTTGTTCGAAAATAGTACTAGCAACAAAACGCCCTTCTTCAGCATCCGTCATACTGCGATGCACTTTTATTTTTGCACCACTGTCATTAGCAGTCCAAACTATTTTGTCGAGTTTAGTCTTATTTTTATCTATAATCGAATTTGCCGCTTCCACAATATTTTTTGTAGAACGGTAATTTTGTTCCAATCGAAAGGTTTTAACACCTTCATAATCCTTCTGAAAATTTAGTATGTTATTGATATTGGCACCTCGAAACGCATAAATACTTTGCGCATCATCACCAACGACGCATATATTTTGGAATTTATCCGATAATGCACGAACAATTAAATATTGCGAATGGTTGGTATCTTGGTACTCATCAACCAAAATATAGCGAAAACGGTTTTGGTATTTGGCCAAAACTTCCGGGAAACGTGTCAACAATTCATTGGTTTTCAACAATAAATCATCAAAATCCATCGCACCTGCTTTGAAACAACGTTCAACATAATTTTGATAAATTTCTCCCAAACGAGGTTTTTTGCTCATCGCATCAGCTTCTTGTAATTCGGGATTACTGAAATACGCTTTTACGGTTATCAAACTATTTTTATAACTTGAAATCCGGCTTAAAACCTGTTTGGGTTTATAAACATCCCTGTCCAATTGCATTTCCTTGATGACCGCCGAAATCAACCGAACAGAATCCTGTGTATCATAAATCGTGAAGTTCGAAGGATAGCCCAATTTGTCTGCTTCGGAACGAAGAATACGTGCAAAAACTGAGTGAAAAGTTCCCATCCATAGATTTTTGGCTTCGTTAGAACCCACTATATCCGAAATGCGCTTTTTCATTTCGCGTGCCGCTTTATTGGTAAAAGTCAAAGATAAAATACTAAAAGCATCCACGCCCAAACTCATCAAGTATGCAATTCGAATGGTCAATACACGCGTTTTTCCTGAACCCGCACCGGCAATAATAATCATAGGCCCGTCTTTTTGGAGAACGGGTTCGCGTTGGGCTTCGTTAAGTTGGTCGATGTATTTGCGCATAAAAATTTTCTATTGAATGCAAAAATAAGGATTTAAGAATTAAAAAAAGAGTGCTTTTCTATTTATAAAACACATCATAGGCAAACCTAATCAAGGTTCCAATTACGACAACTAAAAAGAAAATCCTAATAAATTGATTCCCTTTGTTAATGGCTAATTTTGCTCCAATCCAACCACCAAAAGCATTGCAACAGGCCATTGGAATTGCGATTGCCCAAATTATTTTTCCTTTCAACATAAACAAACATATCGAACCGAAATTGGTTGCTAAATTAACCATTTTTGCATTGGCAGAAGCATGCAAAAAATCAAATCCCATTAATGCAATAAATGCCAATACCAGAAAACTTCCTGTTCCAGGACCAATAAATCCATCATAAAAACCTACGACAAAACTTATTAAAACAGCATAAATCAATTGGGTTCCTGTAGAATGTGATTTTACTTTATGTTGACCAAAATTTTTCTTGGCATATGTATATATAACTAATAATGAAAGTACAACTAACAAAAAGGGTTTCATAAAATCATTACTCACATAAGTCAACAATGTCGAACCCAAAAAGGCTGAGGGAAAAGCTAAAATCATCATAGTTATCAGTAGTTTCCAATTCATTTCAACCTTCTTAAGATATTGAAATGCTGCAAACGAAGTGCCACTAAAAGCCGGTACTTTCAGTGTTCCTATTATCGTGGACACAGGAAGATGGGGTAACATAATCAATCCAACTGGTGTCTGAATCAACCCGCCACCTCCAACTATAGCATCGATAAATCCAGCGGCGAAAGCAGCGAAACAAAGTATAATAATAATGTAGGGTTCCATTATTGAAAATTTTTACCAAATGTAGTATATAAGTTTATTTCTTTATTCGTTAATTTGTCTTTGAATAAATATCAATTAAAAAAACAGTAAATGGATTCCAGTTTTATAGAAATAATTGCTTTTACAATACCATCCCTAATTACTGGTGGTGTCGCCTACTTTTTATTTGAATCTCATTTCAAAGACCAACAAAATACAAGACGCTGGTTGTTGCAAAAAAACAATCAATCAGCAACTTTACCCCTTCGTTTACAAGCATATGAACGGATGACTTTGTTTTCAGAAAGGATCAATCCGTCTCAGTTATTGGTTCGAATAACACCCATTTCAGAAGATAAAAACGACTATCAAAACTTAGTAATTGCACAAATCGAAAAGGAATTTGAACACAATTTGAGTCAACAAATCTATATTTCAGACGAATGTTGGTCCATCATAATGACAGCCAAAAACGCCACTATCCAAATGATTGTGGTGGCGGTACAAAATCAAAAAATAAGTGATGCCAACCAATTACGAGAATCTATGTTAAAAGATTTATTTGATAAACCATCGCCAAGTACCACCGCTTTAGCATTTATCAAAAATGAAGTGACACAATTATGGTAATTATGGTTTGTAATTAATGGTAACTTTACTACTTTCTTGGGAAGATTCAAATCCTTGTTGCCACCATTTTTACATATTTTCTTTATTAAAACTAATCCGTTACTGGTTAATTGTGTAGGCGTTTAAAAAAATTAAACTTTATATTATTGTTTATGGCTGCCAATTTTTCAATTTTAATATCATAATTTTTAAATTTATTTATCAAAGTTTCAAATAGATTCACCATCAATGAAAATGGCTTTTTTGCAATGAATTTTTGAGAAAGATGAACTTCTCTGTTTCCAAAATAATTACATCAATTTCAGTTGCAGTAAGGAGTATCTCTTCTCGAATACTGCGCCACTCCAAGAGAAAAGGCCACTTTACTTCCTCGCCCCGAAATCACTAGTGTTCACATATAATTTGTTTAAAAATATTATTCCTTCAACAACCGGTTCAATTGAAATTTCTCTTTTTCGTTAAAATTAGGTAAAATGCTCTCGAAAGCAACTCTCATTTCCGGACTTTTTAGCAAACTTCGAATGGTATTTCTGCCAAATTTAGAAAATTGCCACATAGAAGAAGTTGTTGCATTGACCAAATTTTTCAAAACAGCGTCATTGATCAAATGAAAAGCAATCAGTTTTTCCAAAGCATTTTGCCGTGTCGTTGCTTCAAAATTAGGAGAAGAATAATCAATCAATTCATTGGCTAGGATTTCATTGTTTGCCGAATATTCGGGAGTTGACAATGCCAGCGACAGCCACAAAGTTCTCAAATTATAATCGTTAAAACCAATCCAATTTTTCGATTTATCCAAATATTGAAATCGTTTTTTTGGAAAATTATTCCACAAATTATACAAGGCAATCTCCTGTGTTTGATAGGATTTATCGTCTAGCAAACTTTCATATTGTGTTCTAAATTCTTCTTGGATTTTATTCAAAATACTGGCTACCGCTTGGCGAACCTGTCCATTTTTGGTTCCTAAGGCAAGAAGCAACAACGGTTTTGAATCTTCAAAATTTTCAGCTTTGAGTTGATGGACAATAGCTGCTTTTACTGAATAAAATGCATCAGATTGAAGCATTTTTGTGAATAATTCCTTCTTTTCGGACAAAGGTTTGTTGCTCACTTTTTCAATATCTAAAAGCAATTCTACATTTTTATTTTTTGACAGTAGATCGTTGGTAATTTGAGTATTAAAATCTGAATTTTCAAGCCATACTTTACTAAAATTAGCTACATTATAACCCGAAACTTTCTTAATTTCGGCGAGGAAATCCTGGGTATTTACGTTTTGGAATGAATGTTTACTGAGATAATTTTGAACACCTTTTCTGAAGTTTTTTTCGCCAATTCCTTCCCGCAAAACGTGCAATGCCCAAGCCCCTTTTTGGTAGAAACTCAACGAACTTGCTTTCGGATTCAAAACAGGAATAGTGTCATTTTTTGAAGCCTGCTTGAGTTCTTGCGCATATTCGTATAATTTCGAATAGAAATAATCGTCACCATAAATTCCCTTTTCGGCAAGCAAGGCATAATAGGTGGCGAAACCTTCCTGAAGCCAATGCTCTTTGCCACTTTCGGCCGTTACCAAATCGCCAAACCATTGATGTGCCAGTTCGTGAGCGTTGACATTCGTGTAATTTCTATCCTCAAAACCTGTGGAATCCACAACATATTGATTCGAAAAAAGAGTTGCCGATGTGTTCTCCATCCCAGCATACAAAAAATCCCGAACAGGAATTTGTTTGTATATTTCCCAAGGATACTTTACTCCTATTTCCTTTTCCAGAAAGTCGAAAATTTGTTTCGAATAGCGATATGTTGGTTCGAAATTTACTAAATTACTGGGTTCATAATACATTTCCAATGGAATTCTAGATTTTGAAAATTCGATTTTCTTTTCAAATTTCCCTATGGTGAGCATCAACAAATAGGAACTCATTGGTTTTTGCATTCCATATTTCCAATAGGTCAAATTATTATATTCCAATTTGCTTTGCAAAACCCCGTTCGAAATCACCTGGTATTTTGAATCGAAAATGATTTCCAAATTAAAAATCATCTTTTCATTCACGTCGTCAAAACTCGGAAACCAATTGCTGGTGCATTTTCCCTGTCCTTGCGTCCAAATTTCAAAATTATTCGTCTCCTCGGAGCCAACAAAATACAATGTTTGTTTTGGAATTGCCTTATATTCGAGACTTAAGGTACTTTTCCCTTTTTGGAACGGATAAATCAACAAAAGTTGCTTTCCATTGGTTGTGAATGAAATCTTCTTTTCATTCATTTCCACATCCGAAAATGTCATATGCTGCGCATCAATTTTAATTGTATCTATAGGTTTCAAAACATCAAACCAATAGCGAACCAATCCTGAGACTGATTTTTCCTCAGAATGAATAGTTACTTGACCTGAAACCGATTTGAAATCAACAAATTTAGTTTGCTGGGCAAAAGTGATGGTGGATAGTAAAAGAAAAAGATATTTCATTAGCTATCTTTCTTGATACATTTTCAACAATTGTGTCACTGTATTCCAATTCCTAATTGTCGCCGTCACATTCAATTTTTTTTCAATATATTTCTGATCGAACCTTGTTTTTCCAGCTCCAACAGCGTATTTAATGTAAATCCGACTGGCGTCAATACTGACTTCGTCGGGTTTAAATTGGCTAATTCTCAAATCGTTGATACTGTCACTTGATAGTTCTTTAGAAACAAAAGCGACATATAATTTCTTAGAATCTATTTCTTTTTCTTTCAGAAAAGGATTGTTTTTTAAACAAGTTTCTAAATCAGCCAATCCAATAACTACAATAGGAACTTCGTAACCAAAAACCTTGAAAATTTCCTGTTTGATTTTAAAACCAATGGCTGCAGCATTTTCTTCATTGATATCCACAAAAACATTTCCTGATTGAATATAAGTTTGCACATTCTGAAAACCAATGCCTTCTAAAGTTGTCTTCAAAGCCTCCATTTTTATCATGTTGTGACCGGAAACATTAATGCCACGAAGCAAGCATAGGTGAACCATATCTTGATTTTTTTTAGTTATATTTGTAAATGAATTTAAAACTTTTCAGATGGTAAATTTAGGGATTTATGTGAGGGTATCTACAAAAAATCAGTTTTTTGAACGTCAGCTAACCGATATAACCAACTACATACATAGTCAGTATGCAAATTCCAGTGATATTGACCACCCAATTCCAATTTAAAGTGAGCACCTGATTCCAATTCAAAATGACCACCTAATTCCGGAGCAAAATGACCACCTCCATTTCAT
>CAIOTL010000014.1 GCA_903861155.1 uncultured Bacteroidota bacterium | reverse complement strand
TGTTTGATTGATGGAAATATGCTCTGCTTCATTGGTAAAGAGAAATGAAAATATCGATAGGATGTTTATACATTTGGTAAACCCAAAACACCATGAGTTCACGCCGCAATTTTGTTAAAAGCACTGCCGCAGGCTTAGGCCCAATGTCATTAAGTTAAGAAATAAATAGCTGATAATCAATTATTTAAGTCGATTTATTAGTCTATTTTTTGTATATTTAATTCATAATCAATTAGTTAAAGTGCAAAAAAAACCTCATTTTTAATTGTAGAAAAATTGAGGGAGACAATTTTCAGCCCGGAATTGGCTGAAAAATTTAAAATGAAAGAACAAGACTTTACCAGGAACAGAAAGCAGCCGTTCACGGCAACTTTGCTGTTTATGTTTAATTTGTTAAGGCGAAGTCTTGCTGTTGAAATCGATGGCTTTGTCCGCCACTTAAATGACCGGCTTTCCGCAAGTGTTTCTTATTTTACCTCCAGCGCGTTTATTCAAAACAGAAAGAAGATCAATCCTGAAGTATTTAAACACCTCACGTCAGTTATCATTAAAAACTTTTATACTCCTGATAATGATGATTTGAAGCTATTGGGCGGATTACGGGTACTTGCCTGTGATGGCTCGATTATTACCTTGCCATTTACTAACGAATTGAAAGAACGCTACGGTGTGATTAAAAATGTCAGCACCTTGAATATTGTACAGGCAAAAGTATCAGTCTTATATGATGTATTAAACGAGTTGGCATTGGATGTAGAATTAGACAAGCCAAGGGCCTCTGAACGTGATCTTGCATTGAGGCATAGACATCTTTGGCAACAGCATGACCTCATTATTTATGATCGGGGATACCCCTCGTTTAACTTTATATATGAGCATATTGACTCGGGAGTTGATTGCTTGATCAGAGCGAAAACAGTACATTCTTCCCTTATCAAAAACTTTGTGGCCAGTGGTAAGAAATCACTGATTACATTAATGTATCCTGACGCTGAGACAGGTTGTAAAGGAAAAAGGTATAACACCAAAAGCAGTATTCAGATCCGCTTGATACGCGTTGATCTGCCTGGCGGAGAAACAGAGGTATTATTGACTACTTTATTGGATAGCCAAAAATACACTGCTAAAATGTTCAAAAAACTATACTTTATGAGATGGGGGGTTGAAACCTTTTATGATGAATTGAAGAATAAACTTAAGGTTGAGCATTTCTCAGGTTATTCGGATACCACCATCAGGCAAGACCTTTATTGCGCCGTATTCATCAGTAATCTTCAATCAATTATAGTCAACGGTTTAAAGGATGAGCTGGAAGTTATGAATGAAGATAGACAATACGATTATAAAGTTAATACAAACGTGTCATATGGTTTTCTAAAAAACAGGGTACTGGAACTGCTTTATCAAAAAGCGCCTTTAGATAAAGTATTTAAGGAGTTGGAAGAATTGTTCCTTAAACATACTATCCCGATAAGGGATAATCGAAAAAATGGAAGAGATACACAAAAATATCGCTACAAAGACAAGCCTTTTGTAACCAAAAATCAAAAAGATAGCCTATGAAAACTCTTAACTTAATGACATTGGGCCTTAATCACGAGGCCGGTATCCGTTGCTGTCGCTAACGCGGGGATACTCGAAAAATTGATTTCCTAAGTCTGTAAACCTGATTAGAAAAAATAATTAACTTGTACCTCCAGTTGATTTACTGGAATCAAATAATATAGCCCCGTATGGAAGAAATAATACAGACTCTTTTAAAATTCAGAAATGAACGGGATTGGGAACAATTTCACAATCCAAAAGATCTAGCACTTGCCATCAATGTTGAAGCAGGCGAACTACTTGAGTTGTTTTTATGGAAGAACCCAGAAGATGCCAACAAAGATAAGATCAAAGAAGAATTAGCTGATGTATTTGCCTTTGCATTCCTTTTAGCAGAAAAATATAATTTTGATGTCAAGGAGATTGTTTTAGAAAAGATCCGGAAGAACGCCGAAAAATATCCCGTTGAAAAAGCTAAAGGAACCGCAAAAAAATACAATGAATTATGACGGCGAATAATTTTTTTGAGATAAAAAGGTATGATTTCAATTCAAACATATTTAATGATTTCCAAAATGCCCATTATGCAAACGACTTGTGGCCTATTGTTTATATTTTAAGTGATGGAATTGTAAAAGTCGCATACGTTGGTGAAACTACTGATACCTACGCCAGGTTAAGTACCCACTTGACTAACAATGTCAAAAATAAGTTATCAGTAGTTCATTTGATTTCAAGTGAAAAATTCAACAAATCAGCGACATTAGATATTGAATCAAACTTAATAAAGTACATTTCCGGCGATGGTCAATTTAAATTGATAAATGGAAACATCGGATTAGCCAACCACAATTACTATCAAAAAAAAGAAGTTTATTGGGACATCTTCAAATCAATCTGGAATAAACTTAGGGCAGAAGGCATATCGAAGCATTCTATTGACTATATAGATAATTCCGACTTATTTAAATATTCTCCGTACAAAAGCCTTTCAGTTGACCAGAGAAATGGTTTACTGATAATACTTAAAGGATTGATAAACGACGATTTTAAAAGTATTATCGTTGAAGGTGGCGCGGGCACCGGTAAGACAATTTTAGCTATCTTTTTATTCAAACTGTTAAATACTCAAAATGAAGACTTTAATTTTAAGGAATTTGGTGACGATGAATATGAGTTTGTCCAAACTGTTATTGCGTTAAAAAAGAAGTACCCTAACCCAAAAATGGCGTTGGTGATTCCCATGGCTTCATTTAGATCAACTATAAAGAAGGTTTTCAAAAATATTAAAGACCTAAATGCAAAAATGGTTATTGGACCCGCCGACTTAGTTAAAGAACACTATGACATCGTTGTTGTGGATGAATCTCATCGATTGCGAAGAAGAGTTAATTTAGGATCTTACTTTCATGCGTTTGACGTTGTCTGCGAAAAACTGGATTTAGATATAAATACGTGCAGTGAGTTAGATT
>CAIOTL010000013.1 GCA_903861155.1 uncultured Bacteroidota bacterium | reverse complement strand
AAAAATCTTCCGACTATAACTACCCAACGGGTCGCTTTTTTATTTAGTAAAAATAGTTTTGTACCAAGGTTTTTTCGCTTCCGAAACACCATAACCATAACCATAACCATAACCATAACCATAACCATAACCATAACCATAACCATAACCATAACCCTTTTTAGTCTTGGTGTCGTTAAGCAGGAATGCCATATTAGGCAGTTTACGTTCTTTGTATAAGGTTTCTAAAATATGAATATTTCTCTTGTCTAAATAATTAGCTCGCACAATATAAACAAACACATCCGCATGCATGGCTATTACCAAGGTATCCGAGACTAGACTTACTGGAGCTGTATCGACAACAATGTAATCATAATCCTTTTTCAATTGAATAAATAGTTCCTCAATTTTCTTACTCATCAATAATTCAGTTGGATTTGGAGGTATTGTTCCCGCTGGGAGAATATAAATATTCTCATATTTTTCCGACTTATAAATAAAATCACTAATTGAAGCATTATTGGAAGACAAATAATTGGTCAAACCTAGGTTATCTGGAGTTTCAAAGTATTGACCTAGTTTTGGATTTCTAATATCCATTCCAATCAAAAGGACTTTTTTTCCGGAAATTGCAAAAATACCCGCTAAGTTGGCTGACATAAATGTTTTTCCTTCTCCAGGAACCGTAGAAGTCAAAAAGATTGTTTTTGCTAATCCTTCAGGCACCTGATTCAACATAAAGTCAAGATTAGTTCTTATAATTCTTAGAGCCTCAGCAGTTCCGGAACGGGTGCTAACTTGAACAATTTCATTGGGCGTATTTGATTTTGGAACTTCTCCCAAAAACGGAATATCAATTACCTTCGTAACGTCGAGCCTTTTTCTTACCTTGGTATCCAATAAATCCCTCACATACAGTGTTTCAAAAGGGATAAACAATCCCAACAATAAAGCGGCTAAATAGATGATATTCGTTTTAGGTTCAACTGGTATAACAGAAGCTTTCCCCCCGTCAATCACCCTTGCGTTTGGCTCTGTAGCAGCTAATGAAATAGCTGTTTCCTCTCTCTTTTGCAATAAATAAAGATAGATCTGCTCTTTTACTTTTTGTTGGCGCGCTATGACTTTAAATTCTCGTTCTTGAACAGGAATTTTACTTGCTTTAGCATCCAACATTCCCTGTTGATTTCTTAAATCTCTTTTTTGTATGTTCAAAGTAGCTTGTACTCTTTCCAAGCTTTCTGCCACATTCAATTTCAGAGAGGCAATTTGTTGATTTAATTTAATTACTGATGGATTATCCACCGTAGCCGATTTCAGGATTCGGTTGCGTTCTAATACCAATTGGTTATAGGAATTAATTAAACCTGATGCCTCTCCTTGTCCGACAATAAGATTCGTAGGCAACAAGTCTGCATTGGAACTTTTTTTCATAAAATTCAACATCGATGCCACCACGTTCAATTGAATTTCCGTTTCTACCGCTTTATTATTGTAATCTTTGGAACCTTCGATAAACAAACCGGACTCTATGTCAATATCCGTAATATGATTGGTTTTCTTAAAACCTTCCACATCATGATCTACTCCATCCAGTTCCTGTGAAACCAATACCAACCTCTTGGAGATAAATTTAGAAGTATTTTCCGATACATAATTTTTGTCAGAAGCTGCATTTTCATTGTAAATTCGAATCATATTATCAAGGTATTCTTCGGATTTTTTCATTACGGGCCCCGTCATTGAAATATTGACAACGCTGCTTTGTTTGCTCAAAGGCGTCACTTTAAGTCGACTTAAATAATTCTGAACTACCAAATCAATTGGACTAACAATTATATCAATTGACTTGGAAGAATCCGTAAACTGATTATTTTTATTCTTTGATCTATTGATTATTAAATTTCCGTATTGGGTGGCAATTAGTTCGCTATACTTAAATTCTTTTTTCTTGCTTAATATTACCGGGGAAAAGTTTGCTGCTAATCCGCCTTTTAATGAAAAAGTGGTCGGAGTTAATTCGACAAATTCAAGATGCATATTGTCTGTAAAAAATTCTGGCTTGATATTGATGAAATCCACATCAATTGGAGTGTCCTTGTATATTTCGGTGCTACTGACTTTTCCTTTTACATATAAAGAAATATTCAATTTCATCATCTTAACCACATTTTCGGCTAGGGTTCTTGACTTCAAAACTTCAACTTCATTGTCTACATTATTCTTCAAGCCACCTCCTATTCCCAAATCGGAAAAAATGGATAATTCAGAGAGCATGCCCCCCTTCTTTTCGTCTTTTACTAATATTGTGCTACTAGCCTCATATTGCGGAGTGGCATATCTTAAATAAGTGAAAGCGATAAATACACATAAGGCAATGCTCATTACGAACCAGTGCCATTGGATGAGATATCTCTCTAAAAGGGTTATCAAATGAAAATCATCTTTTTGATTTTCTTCCGACGTAAATTTATTGTCCATGTAAAAATTTATTTTGTTATCGTATAAATTACCGTTACTAATGTAATAAGCAAAGAAGAAATGGAGATAATCACCCCAGTATTGGGCCCCACTACCGAGGCATTTATCCTACTTTGGTTGGGCTCAACATAGACCACATCATTCTGGGCAAGATAGTAAAAGGGCGAGTTGATGAAATTGGCCTTAGTAATATCTACCCTGTTATAGGATTTCACTCCATCTATATCTCGTATGATTAAGATATTGTTTCTTTTTCCGTAGATGGTCAAATCCTTGGCCAATGTCAAGGCTTCAATTAAGGTAATTCTTTCCGAAGCTATGCTGTAAGTTCCAGGAAGATTTACTTCTCCTTGCACCGAAACTTTAAAATTCATAATACGAAGGTTGACGACAGGATTCTTAATGTATTTTTCTATTTTTTCTTGGAACAGCTGAAGTACTTCAGATCGCGTCAAGCCACTGACCTTTATTTTCCCCAAAACCGGAAAATCGATGGTACCTTGGGCATCTACCAAATACGATTGAATTGTTTCCAATCCTCTCGCAACATTCAAATTAGTGGCAGTAACCGTACTCAAATTAAATGGAATGGCGGTTTCGGGATCATCGGCAGACACAATGATTGTTAATAAATCATCGGGTTGAATCTTTATCTCGTAAGAATTTGAATTTTCTTTGGCTTTCAAACCATCAATATTCTGATAATAGACTAGATCTTTTCTTGTGGCGCAAGAAAGAAACATAAGGGCAATTAGAAAAGGGATTGATTTTTTTATAACAAAAAAACACTTCATTGGATTAATTTTTAAAGTTGGCAAATATAATCATTTACCTATTGGGTATTATTAATTTTAAAACATTTTTTTTTAATTTCAGGCTACTAGTAAACAAAAAAAGCATATTTCCAAAATAGCTACAAAAAATACTCTTTAAAAAAAGGGGAGTAAAAATATTTTTTCCTACTTTATACCTATTAGAAGTAATTATTAAAATCATTTAGAGAGTTTATTAAAACTTCTATATTCGCTTCGCATTCAAAATTAGGAATATCGTGAACCGTCTTTAATATTTTTTTTGATACTATTTCAATTGAAAATGGCCTCCATTGACATTTTTTATTAATTTGTTAAACAACTATATTTTAGAAAATACCCAAAAGTTCAATATCATTAAGTTAAGAGTGAATAGAATGATATCTCTTTCGTCGAAATGACACAAAAACCCTAACTCAACGACTTTTTCTCAATACCTAACATTTAAAAAACGGAACAAACTCTATAAAACCAGTTAATATTTAATTGCGAAATAATTCAAGAGTAAGTTAAGAATGCTTATAATTCAAAATATGCAATTTTAAATTACTTTTTTTGATTAAACCACTATGGAATTGAAATCTTATAGATATGGTTTGTAAACTTAACCTGCAAGATTAAACTTTTTAATTTACCACAAATTAAAAAGTTTAATACAGATTAATCAGCGATAATCTATTTAATCTGTGACCAAATATTTTTAGAAACTAATGCGAAATGCATCAAAGCACATTGTTTTAACGATATCTTTTACAAAAAAAACTCAAAGTAAAGTGACCTGAGAATCGTTTCTAATGAAATTTTTCTCGCTCCCATATGATTTCACCTCAAAACAGAGTCATTCATTCATACGAAAAATTATCAATAAAAACCAAATACAAAATAGTATTTTGGCAATGTAAAAAAATTAATCATCTTCCATTTTTTGGAATAGCTGACTTACAACAGCAGCGATTCGTTCTCGATCTTCGTCCGTGAGATTAGATCCCGAAGGTAAGCATAATCCATTTTTAAATAAAGTTTCAGCAAAATGTTTGCCATAGTAAGGGTATTTTTTAAAAACAGGTTGCAAATGCATCGGCTTCCATAACGGCCGGCATTCAATATTTTCAGCTTCAAAAGCCATCCCTAAGGTCTCTCTTGTTATACCACCATGCTCTTTTGGGTTAATGATAATGGCACTCAACCAGTAATTAGAATAATACTCTTCGTTAGGAACATCGAAAACGCTTACTTCCGGTATGTACTTAAATAGCTCCACATAAAAGGCATGCATCTTTCTTCGTAAGTTGATACGCTCCTCTAAAACTTCCATTTGACCTCGACCGATACCTGCACATACATTACTCAATCTATAATTATAACCTATTTCAGTATGCTCATAATGGGGTGCATCATCACGGGATTGAGTAGCGAGGAAAATGGCCTTATTTTTTAAATTTTTGGTATTGGTAACAAGAGCTCCTCCTCCAGAAGTAGTTATGATTTTATTACCATTAAAGGATAAGACTCCAATAGCCCCAAAAGTACCACATTTTCTCCCTTTATAGCTACTTCCCAGTGCCTCAGCACTATCCTCCAAAATGGGAATATCATATTTACTTGCCACGGCTTGTATTGCATCCACCTTATAAGGAACTCCGTATAAATGTACGGCAATAATAGCCTTGGGTTTATTCCTTTTGGCAATCCTATCTATTATAGCTTCTTCGAGAGCAAGTGGACAAAGGTTCCAGGTATCACTTTCACTGTCAATAAAAACGGGAGTTGCTCCAAGGTATAGGATAGGGTTTACAGATGCATTATTCGTGTGGGTTTGAACAAGGACTTCATCCCCTCTTTGCACCCCCAATAGTATTAAACCTAGGTGAATCGCTGCTGTTCCACAACTTAAAGCAGCAGCATTTGTTTGTTGTCCCAAAAAATTCTCTATGTCCCGCTCAAAACAATCTAAATTATGTCCTAAAGGGGCTATCCAATTGGTATCAAAAGCTTCTTGGACATACTTTTTCTCTTGTCCTCCCATGTGGGGTGAAGAAAGCCAAATTCTTGAATTATTCATTGTGAAAAAAAATTAAAAGCAAACTAACTTTGTTATTGATAGGCCTATAGTATTTATGTTGGTTGTTGTTGGGTATTAGGTGTTAGAAATACTTCCAATATAAAATTTACTGTTCTACTCTTGCAAAGTTAGTGAAAATGGTTATGCCTTTTTACCCTCTTAAAAGTAGCTAACTCAATATGCTCCTTCCGTCAAATTGAATGCATTACTTGATGATAAACTATTAATTTGACTTAAAAATTATAATCTTTCCTCTTTTGGAAATAATCAACTCAAAAGTTTGATATCAATTTCAATTTTTCTAACCATTAGAAATACTTCAAAATTTTTCAAAAGAATAAATAGGGCATTTCTTTCGTTAATTTTTTTATTTAGTTAATTGGTAAATCGAACATAATAACCTTAATTTCCATTAACAACTTCAATGCTTCACCCCATGGGTTTTCAACACTTTTGTCAAAGTAAGAATCCCAATTTTAAGGTCAAATCCAATTGATTTTCGTTCTAAATACTCTTTTTCTAAAGCAACTTTAGCTTCCAATGAAATTTCATCCCTACCATTTATCTGAGCCCATCCTGTAATGCCAGGTTTTAAATGAACCACTCCTGCCTTAATGCGAAGTTCCATTAAATCATCCTGATTATACAAAGCGGGCCGCGGACCTACAAAAACCATATCTCCTTTGAGTACATTGATGAGATTGGGCAATTCATCTAAACTTAATTTCCGAATTATATTTCCAATTTTTAAAACATATTGAGAGGGGTTCTCCAATAAATGGGTCGCTACATTGGGTGTATTATTGCGCATAGAACGAAACTTGTAAATTTGAAAAAATGAATAATTTCGCCCCACTCTTTTCTGTTTGAAAAAAACTGGGAATCCATCTTCAAAGAAAATAATCAAAGCAGTGAATAAAAAAAGAGGGAAGAATAATACTAAGACCAAGAGGGCTAAGAATCTATTAAACATAATTCAAAACAGATTAAAAATTATTTTAAAAGGGTAAATTGTCATTATAAAAAGAAATTCATTAGAACACCCGAAACCTATATCTGGACAAGTTGGAGTGACCCCTATACTTACCAAACTTCTTGCTTTTCTTTATAATTTAAAACTTGTTGCATTTTATGCATTGTGAAATGGTTTCGGATTTTTGACCAAAATAGGCTTCCCACACTCCGCCATGATTAAAATATATTTATTTTAATCATCAAATTCAATACTTTTGACAATATTCAATATTGTTTTTTTTGTTATTTGTTAGAATTTATAAATTCTATTAGTTTTTTATAAAAAAGTCCAAAACAGATTGTGGATTCCAATTCAATAACCTCCTTGCTTTAGAGTCATCAAAGGTTAAATCCGAAGTTATTTTTTTAATTTTTAATGAATTTATTGGCGCCCTATTTCCAATAAAATTTCCTAAATATCCCATTAATTTCGCTAATGGCAAAGGAAGATTAAAAGACTTTTTTTTATTTTTAAATTTTGAAATAGCCAAACTCAATTCATAAAAGCTAGGATGACAACCGTCAGTAAGATTATAAACCCCACCTATTGGAGCAACAATTGGTAAAAAAGTAGCAACGTCTTGAGTTAAAACCATACTCTTTCTAGCTTTACCTCCGCCAATATTAAAATAATACCCTTTTTCAATACCACGTAACATCGAACCCAAGTTGCCAGGTGGATTTTCTCCAACCAATAAAGGCAAACGTAAAATAGTACAAACAACATTGTTTTGTTTACACCATTTTAAAACCAATTTTTCTGCTTCAATTTTGCTGTAACCATAGGGATCTTTAGCTTGAAGTGGACTCTCCTCATTAATATTTTTTCCATAATCCAGTCCATAAACAGCGACTGAACTAATAAAAACAAATTGTTTTGGAACTCCAACTTCCTCTAATCCTTTTAACAAGTTGAGAGTTCCTAAAACATTGATCTGATGAAATTCTTTTTTTTCAATAGCTGTTTTTGGTACAATATGTGCTTTTCCGGCAGCGTGGACGACAAATTCAAAAGTCCTATCAAAATTTGGAAATTCAGTAGCTAGATCAAAATTATAATCTGAATTACTTCTTGAAAGCGTATTTACGATAAAATATTTTTTTAATTCATTTTTTAAAACATATCCCAAAAAACCATTTGATCCAGTTATTAATAAATTATTTGATTTAATGGACATAAAGACTAATTATTGGTGATTCTTTTGTATTTTAATACTAATTCATTTATCATAATTTCAGCTGTAAACAAAGAATTAAATCTAGTTTCGGCTCCTTTTGACAAAACATTATAAAGATCCCTATCCAATAATAGTTTATCTATAGCTTCCGCTATTTGAATAGCATTTTCAGGTAAAACGGTCAAGCCAGAAACACCGTCTTTATTAACCCAGTCCACTCCTGAACCTTCAATTTTAGTTGATATTAGAGGAACTCCAAATGCCATCGCTTCTACCTGAACAATCCCATATGCTTCGGTTTTGTATATAGAAGGCAATAGTAATATTTTGCTGGATTTTGTATATGCAAATTTATCTTTATCCTCTAACTGTCCTAAAAAAACCACTTTATTACTAATGCCTAACTCTTTTACCAAATCTCTCAATTTATTTTCTAAAATACCAGAACCTATTAAATATAAAACACAATTAGATTTTACCAAACTCATTGCATTAATTAAGTATTCAATACCCTTATAATAGACAAATCTGCCAACATAAATGATTTTATTAGTTGATGTATCTTGATTAATTTCTTCATACAAATCATTATTTATAGGCATATCTTTTGTGTTTAGGCCTATTACAATATATGATATTTTGTTTTCAAATGGCTTTAGCGTACTATTATTAGCATAATATTTTGGTGTGGTACATAAAATAATATCTGATCTTTTTAGCAACCATTTCTCAAAATATCTCACCAATAAATATAAGTATTTCTGCCTAAGGATATTACTATGCCAATGTATAACTATTTTAGATTTTGGACGCGTTATAAATAATGCAATCAAAGACATTGGATCGGGTAAATGAACATGAATAACATCATAATCATTTTGAATTTTCCAAAGTTTTAAAATTAAAGAAAAAGAAAAAAATGTAGATTTAGCTTTAAATAATAATGGTTCTCTAAAAACTAGACCCTTTCCCGAGTAATTATCAATTTTACTGGAAAAATTATCATTTGCACCTAAAACATCGCATCGAATTCCTAATTCATTGAGTCCATAATAAAAATATTCCATTACTTTCTCTACACCACCTAATCCTTTAATTGGAGGAAATGCCTTTCCTAATTGCAATATTTTCATTTATATGTTATTTATATTCAATAAAGCAATGGTCTCAACTTTATTATTGGATTTAAATTCAATTTGTTTTATACTATTATTATGCTTCCCAAATTCTTTTTGAATTGATAATAAGTGGGAGGAGCAAAATCTTTCTTTGCTTTTAGAATACAATTATTTAAAATTTAGATTTCTTATAATTAATCTAGCAATTCAATTAAATCGTCCACTCTATTTTTTATTAAACTTTTACTCTTTACAACATCCATATTTAAAGATTTTGTAAAACCTTCAATAATTGATTCAACTTTGTAAGGATTAAAAACAATTGAAGGTTCACAAACGGCATAAGTATAGGGTAAATTAGCCCCTATTACGTTACAACCAT
The DNA here is from genome assembly GCA_903861155.1 of uncultured Bacteroidota bacterium. Lineage (GTDB taxonomy): Bacteria > Bacteroidota > Bacteroidia > Flavobacteriales > Flavobacteriaceae > Flavobacterium. The sequence continues at coordinate 966 of CAIOTL010000013.1, read as the reverse complement.
TGTCAATGGCTTCAACTAAACCTAAACCAAAACTTTCTGCTAAGGATGGGAATATTAGATATTGGCATGACAAATAAAAGCGGACTAACTCATTCCTGTCCACAAAACCAACATTGACAATAGGATATCCCTGGTCAATCTTATCGTTAATCATGTTTAAAACATCCATATAATCATCGCTAACAGTGAGAATTAATTTTCCTTTTTTATGTTGATCAAAAAAAGCACAAAAAGCATCAATTAATTTAATGTGATTTTTATGAGGATAGGCATTACTTACATATAAAAAAGAATCACTCTCCCTCACTACCTTTCCCTCAAATTTCCTAAACGGAGGATAGAAAGGCATCAAGCTTACTTTATCTTCTTTAACTTTAAATTTCTTTTGAAACTCTTCTTTTATCAATTTTGATTGGACTAACCAAAAATCGGTATTGTTACTAAGGGCTTTTAAAACAATCCGTTTTAGAACGTATTTAAATTGTTCAATTTTCGAAAATTCCTTCGGCGTTTTAAGGTATAATGGGCTGTGAAAATAAGTAAATACCTCTGCTTTCATTTTTATACTTGGAGGAAGATTTCCTAAACAAAAAATCTTAGAAAAAGAATCCCTATGATTTCTATAAAATTTAAATCTATCCAACAAACTTGAATTTAAATACACAACTTGATTGGTCGATTTGATTTTAGGATGATTTTTCTCAATTCTCTTATCCAAAAGATACAAACAACTAATTTGAGTATCCTCTAATTTAGTAATAAAATAATCTAAAAGAACTTTTCCTCCACCTTCATTGATAAAAATCGCATCTACTAGTAACATTATTTTTTTGTTTTTATTCATTAATTGGAATTATTTATGGAAAATATATTCTTACAAGAATTCTTATTGGCCCGAGTAATTATAGTATTGTATTTTAGTATTAGTTTTTGCAAAAACAGCTTATCAAAAAAACTGTTTTTTTT
>CAIOTL010000012.1 GCA_903861155.1 uncultured Bacteroidota bacterium | reverse complement strand
ATTAACACATCGCTTGAGAGCAATAATGAAAATGATGGTGATGCAATTGAATTGATAACATAATAATTAATTTTGGCAAACATTTTATTCTTCTGCAAATATATTTAAAAATATAGTTACAAAACAATTTTTAATTTAACTTAATGTAAATAAATTGTTAAAAAATATCTGTTCCTATTTTTTTTGATAAAAAAAGCGCATAAAAAGTTGTTTTAAAAGCAATTTTTAGGCTTCCACCGCATCCAATTCTAATGAGGGTCCGGCACTTACCAATCGTTTTCCTTCTTCGGTACTAGTGTATTGTTCAAAGTTTTTTATATATCGAGAAGCTAAATCTTTGGCTTTATGAGTCCATTCTTCTTTGTCTTTGTAGGTGTCTCGTGGGTCAAGAATTCCGTTGCTTACATTTTGAAGAATTATTGGAATTGTCAAATTCAAGAAAGGAATCGCTCTGGTTTCCACAACATCTATTTCACTGTTAATTATGGCGTCAATAATTGCTCTAGTATTTTTTAGAGAAATTCTTTTTCCAGTTCCATTCCAACCGGTGTTTACTAAATAAGCTTTTGCCCCGTGTTCTTTCATTTTTCCAATAAGGGTTTGAGAATATCTTGTTGGATGTAAAGTCAAGAACGCTTCACCAAAAGCGGGTGAAAATGAAGGTTGTGGTTCAGTAATTCCCCTTTCAGTTCCTGCTAATTTGGAAGTGTATCCACAAAGAAAATGGTATTGGGCTTGGTCATCATCCAAAATCGAAACTGGAGGTAATACTCCGAAAGCATCCGCTGAAAGATAGATAATTTTGCTTGCATGTCCTGCTTTTGAAGGTAATACAATTTTATTGATATGATAAATTGGATAGGAAACCCTTGAGTTTTCAGTGATGGAATGGTCTGAATAATCGATTTCTCCATATTCATTAACGATAACATTTTCGAGCAAAGCGTCCCTTTTTATTGCTCTCCAAATGTCAGGTTCATTTTCTTCGCATAAATCAATTACTTTGGCATAACAACCGCCTTCAAAATTAAATACTCCATTGTCATCCCAGCCATGTTCGTCATCTCCTATTAAGTATCTTTTTGGATCAGCTGATAAAGTCGTTTTTCCGGTTCCTGAAAGTCCGAAGAAAATAGCAACATCGCCTTTTTCGCCTACGTTTGCGGAACAATGCATTGAAGCCATTCCGCGAAGGGGCAAGTAATAATTCATCATTGAAAACATCCCTTTTTTCATTTCGCCTCCATACCAAGTTCCACCAATTATCTGGACTTTTTCGGTAAGATTAAACAAAACAAAATTTTCAGAATTCATTCCTTGCTCTTTCCAATTTGCATTAGTCGTTTTGGAACCATTCATCACGACAAAATCAGGTTTACCAAAGTTTTCTAACTCATAAATAGAAGGTCTGATAAACATATTGGTCACAAAATGGGCTTGCCAAGCGACTTCCATCACAAAACGAACTTTTAATCTTGTGTCAACATTAGTGCCGCAAAAAGCATCAACAACAAAAATCTTTTTTGAAGTTGAAAGTTGTTTCAATACTAGTGCTTTTAGTTCCGTCCAAATTTCATTAGTTGTGGGGAAATTTACTTTTTTATCCCAATAAATAGTGTCTCGGGTAATATCATCTTTAACTATATATCTATCTTTTGGGGAACGTCCTGTAAAAACACCGGTTTTAACTGCCACAGCCCCAATGTCGGTCAAGGCTCCTTTTTCAAATCCTTTTCTCAAGTGGGAAACTTCAGCCTGAAATAATTCTTCATAAGAAGGATTATATACCACTTCGTGATATCCCGTGATTCCCAAATCGTGTAATTCCTGAATGACTTTAATGTTTTTCATATTTTTTTATTTTAAAATTATTATCTTATAATTTTACTCAAATATAAGAAATTCAATTTTAAATTCCGTGATATTTATCATAAAAAACGATAGGTTTACGCAATCGTTTTCTTTGTTTTTCGGGGGCTTTAGAAGGTTATTTATGATAAATATCATTTTTGATTGGTTTAAAATGTCTAATTTTACACTACTAAATTTATAAAAAAAAGAACACTTATAAAGGATTGTTTTTAAGTTTATTCGTCTAAATAAGATATTTAAAATTCATGTAAAATGATTGAAGATAGAGAAACCCAAAAAGTATTAGAATTGCTTACCGAAATTGGCGAAATGATGATGACTAGCGGTGCACACACCGCAAGAATCATTCGAAATCTGGAAAGATTTGCCAAAGGACTTGGTTATCATTGTGAATTAGTTTTAACCTATACTGGGATTGTAATTTCTATTTACAAAGAAAGCAAATTTAAGGCTCGCACACTTGCAAGAACAGTGAAAGATAAAGGAGTAAACTTTGAAACCATCTCCGAAATCAGCATTTTGTCATGGGATGTCCTGGAAAATGAAATCTCAATCGCGGAAATAAGATCAGCTTTGGAAAAAATAAAGTTAAGAAGAGTGTATTCTAATCTTCAACTTTATTTTTTGGCTCCCTTGGCAAGTGTGGCGCTTTGTATGCTTTTTGATGGTGATTGGATTCAGGCTTTAATCGTTTACATCTCAACTTTTATAGGGTTTTATGCGAGAAGAACTTTGGTTTTGAAACATTACAATCATCTATTGACTTTTTTTATTGCCTCTACAATTTCCACATTAATTATACATTTTGCCGGTATTTTTTTTCAAGTTAAGGTGGAGCAAGCCTTGATTGTTTCGATATTATACCTTATACCTGGCGTGGTGATGATCAATTCGTTTATTGATTATTTAGAAGGTTATTTTGAGTCTGGAACTGCCCGATTTATTTTTAGTTCAATAGCTATTTTGATGCTTGCATTTGGTTTTTTTACATCTAATATGATATTCAATATGCCTTTTGTCGGAGACTTACATTTTTTTGATTTTTCAAATTTACAAACTCAGCTAAAAACAGCTTTTGAACCAACAGGTTTTGCATTACACGCTTCTAAATTTATTTATGGAGGAATAACATCTTTAGGATTTGCATTGATATTCAACACTTCAAAAAGGGCGTTATGGACGGTTTTTTTGTTAGGAGCCCTTGGTTATTTTATTAAATATCTTTTATTCCAAGGATTGGAGGTAAATTTAATCCTATCTATTTTTGCGGCTTCTTCATTTGTGGGAATTTCAGGAATGTATTTTGCCCACAGGACACATACTCCTCCCATTATTTTCATGATTCCTGCTGTCATCAATATGATTCCAGGCTTGATTAGTTACAAGTTTATGATGGGAATGATTGACTGGATCAGCAACAGCAAAGGCCAAAGACCATCTGTCCAGGAAGTCATTGAAACTTTTTCATACGGAATTACGACGCTCTTTATCCTTTTTGCACTTGCTTTTGGTATTGCATTTCCAATCATTGTATTCAAGTCCTACACTGTAAAAGGCAAAGATTTAAATGTTCTGATCAAAAAAATATTCGAAAAAGAAAACTAATTAAGTAACCATTTTATAAAAATAAAAATTGACTATAAAAAAACCGTTCAAAGCGAACGGTTTTAGAATTCAGTACAAAATAGTATTAATCTTTGTCTTCGTCTTTTTTCTGTTCTCCAACTGCAGTATTTTTTTCAGATACAACAGTTTGTACTGCATCGCTCCTGATTTCTGTGTGACGTACTTCGCCTCCTGAAGTTCCAACTTTTTGAGCTATAAATATACCAAGGATAGCTATGACAAATACAGCAAAAGAAACCCATTTTGATTTAGCGTGATTTTTAATATTTAGATATATGCCTCCAATAGAAATTACTGCCAAAACATACAAAATGATTGCCAATTTTTCTGCAAATTCTTCGTGTGTGTGTATTAATTGTTTTGTCACACCAGGTAGATTTTTTACCGCATCTTCGGCTCCATCGCCAGTTCCCATACTAAATGCAGCAAAAATTGCTGAAACAATAAATAATGCATAAGCAGTATTTTTTACCGAATTGTTTTTCAAGGTCATTCCCGCAACCAAAATTCCCAAACCTAAAATCGGTCCGATAATTGGAAAATGGTTTACTACCAAGTGTAAATGTGCATCGTTCATAATTATTTTGTTTAAAGTTATAAAAAAGGTTAAAATGTTAAAAGTAAATGAGTTTAAAAGTTTAGCCAAATGTGTAATTTAAAATTCCTGTTATCGAAAATCCTTCGTTTGGGAAATTCAATAGGCTTATCCAGCTAACGAAACCCCAATCAAATGGCCAATTCCGTATGTAATTGCTGCCGCGGCCAAGCCGAAAGCGACTTGTCGTAACCCTGAAAAGAGGATACTTTTCCCTGTCAATAAGGTGATGGCGGATCCAATGCCAAAAAGCCCTACGATACTGCTCGCAATACTCAATATTACGGCGTTTCTCCCATCCAAAATCATGAAAGGATATAACGGTATAATCGCTCCCATGGCAAAAAGAATGAAGGACGCAATGGCGGCTTCCCAGGCGGAACCTCCCAATTCTTCCTTGTCGATTCCCAATTCCTCGGTGATTATGGCGTCTATGGCAGTTTCAGGATTTTCGAATGCTTTGTCAGCCAATTTTTGAGCTTCTTTGGAATTCATTCCTTTGGCTTGATAAAGCAATACTAATTCCTTCTTTTCTTCTTCTGGCGAAGCTTCCAATTCTTCGGTTTCCAATTCTATTTGGCGCTGATTCAATTCTCTCGAACTTTGTACCGAAAGCCATTCACCCAATGCCATCGATATGGCACCAGCCAAAAGTCCCGCAATTCCTGTCAACAAAATTCCTTTGTTGTCAACTGCCGCACCAGCAACTCCCATCACCAAACTCATATTCGATAACAATCCATCACTTGAACCCAAAACTGCAGCTCGCAAGGCGTTGCCTCCAACAGATTTGTGGCGACTTTCGAATTTAGACAGCAATCCACCCGAAACAATCAGGGCTTTATTGTTGTTGACCGCCTCGATAATGTTGAGGTGATTGTGTTCGAAACCATTAGGCTTCTCCCCGCTTTTGAGCTTATTTTTTATGGAATTTACTGCATATTGTTTTTCGATATTCGACAAACTGCTGATGATGGAACTATAACCAAAAAGTTTTCCCAGTTTCAACTGGAACTTGGCTCTCGAAGAAGCCGAAGGCATAACATAACTGGGGTCAAATTCGTGCACCTTATGAAGCATATGGCTAGCGTGACCATTTTCTATTTGGGCCAAACTTTGCAAAACCCGAGTCAGATTTTTGTCCGATTGTATGGCGGCAATGCTGTCGTATAAAAATGCAGTGTCAACCTCGGTTTGCAATTGCCCTTTCAGTTTGTTTAAATCCATTTTGTAGGTTTGTTTTAAAAAATGAAGTTTCTTTTTTGAAAGTTCACTTTTCTAAGTTTTTTTATTTTTTTTATAAAGATAGTAAAAACAGCTAACTATAAATTAAGAATAGTTTAAGTTAAGAATAAAAGTTGCTTAAGTTGAATTTGAATTATCAAATAAAAAAAAACTACAACCCAAAAAGTTGCAGTTTTTTTTTAAAATAATTTCGGTAAGTATTTAATCGGTGGTGAAATGAAATCCTAAGGTTCCAATATTGGCACTCAAACCGTCGCTTCGCACATAATGATTAAACCTGAAATCGATATTTTTGATTCCCATTCCCAAGAATCTACCGTTGGCAAAAATATCGGTATAATTAACGCCAAAGCCGTATTGTTTGGCATTAAATGCTGACAAGTCATAATCAGAAGTATAATATTGTTCCGTTGAAAGATGCACTTCATAAGGGGCAAAATATCTGGCCGCCGTTTGAATGTAGTAGCGATACATTGGATAAACGGTAAACCTTCCGGAAATTTTGACGGGCAATTCTACACTTGCCGTCTGGGAAGTAATTCCCCAATCGTCCCAATAGTAGCGGTAATAGGTTCTCAGGGCAATATTTTCGTTGATGTAATAATTCCATCGTAGTCCGATGGGCAATTTCAAGCGGCTATGTGGCATTCTTTCAATATCGTCAGCCAGTTGGTATACGCCAACATTAGCCGTACTTTGATACATAGGAATATATAGGGCTTTCCCAATATAAAAATGTTGCGTATCGGCAAAATAAACGCGTTGATAGGGTGTGGATAGCATTCCTTGTTGTTGTAAAACATCCATAAATATCGAAAATTGCGTTTTCTTAGTCACTATTTGCGATAAACTCAACGATACCGAATAGGAGTTTCTCACTGTTGATGTCCAAGGTTTGAAGGTACTAGGCAAATATGCCGTTGTCGTGTTACCATTTTGGTCTAAAATTGCCACGCCGCTAAAATAGCTGTACAACTGAAAATCATTACCATAAATATTGTATTCCTTCAATTCCGTTGGATAAATAATTTTCCAATTGTCAAGATAAATGTTTGACTTCAGAGAAATTTCAGTGTTTTTATCGTTATAAAGTTTCGTAAGACCGCCACCAAGACCAAAGGAACTATAATTGAATTCCGATGATAATGATAGATCAGCATTCCAAATAAAATTTCTGTCATTAGAACTATGCACATAATTGGCATTCAAGGCATAAAGCGTCCCTTTTGCCGATGCACCGGAAGAAGCCTGCCAAGGAGTTCCATATGGAGGTGTTCCCGGTACTGTCGTTGTTGTTGTCGTCTGATGTCCAGAAGCTCCAGAAGTACTTGTATATGAACTTGAACCACCCACAAACGGGTTTACATTGCTCGAAGAAGCCGAAGTATAAGCTGAAAGCCCGACGTCAAAAGTCAGTACGTCATCGTCATTTAACGGAGTTGCCACTACAATGTTTGTTGCGAAATCGGACAATTTCTCGGTTCCAATTCCTCCCGAAACTGCCGCATGGGAACCATTTTGATTATAATAACTCGACAAGAAATCAACCTCGGCGTTGTCGAGAACTCGTTTTTTAAAAACTCCCGTAGTATCATTTAATTGGGCAAAAGCAAATACACTTGTAATTAAAAATAATAGGGTTACGGATATTTTATTCATTCTTAAAGTTTCTGTATTTTATCATAATTGAATTTTTCTAAATTCTCATTTTGTGAGGATTGATTGGACTTAGTTACAACCGCAACCACCACCTGATTTTCCTCCATTGGCTCCAGCAGCACCTTCACGATAGACTTGAAAAGTACTTTCAAATTTTTCAGTAGTTCTAGCAGAAAGTTTCATTTCAGGATCATTTATTTTTTGCATTTCATATGGTTTTACCGAATTGCAAGATTGTAAAACCACGAAAACCAACACTAGTAATGCTATTTTTTTCATATTTATTTTTATGTAATGAAACTTATTCCCCTTTATTTAATTGAAAATTAATTGCTCAATAAATCTGTTTTTTCTAAATGAATCCCTTTCGACGTAAATATTTTTCCTTTATCGTCAACAATGATACACTCTATTCCCTTAAGTTGATTGACGAAATTGAGACCTCCTTCAACACCAAAAAGGAAAACCCCTTTTGCCAAAACATCGGCCATTTCGGTTTGTTTTGCAAAAGTGGTGACGCTCACGATTCCTTGCGCAGGATAACCTGTTTTGGGATTGATTATATGGCTGTATCTAATTCCGTTAAAAACCACAAATCGCTCATAAGTTCCCGAAGTTTCTACTGCGCTGTCCACAAGAGGAAATGTCGCGAAAACCTTCTCTTTATTGAATGGATTTACGATTCCTACGGTCCAGGGATCCCCCTTGGGTTGTTTTCCCCAAGCGGAAATATCCCCAGAAACATTTGCAATTCCTGACATACAACCCATCGAAACCAATAATGTTTTTATTTTATCGGCAATAAAACCTTGGGCAATTCCACCAAGTCCCAGTTTCATTCCTTTGTCTCTGAGGAAAATAGTTTTTTCCTTTTCATTCATAATAATTTTCCAATAGCCAATTTTTTCAACTGATTTCTTTATGGCTTCCGGCGTTGGCATTTCCTTCATTGAACCGTCAAACTTCCATATTTTGTCCATCGAGGCATACGAAATATCGAAAGCTCCGTCTGTAAGTTTAGAAACCTTGATGGCTCTTTGTACCAATTGAAAAATTTCATCATCAACCTTGACCGGCTTAATTCCAGCATTTTGGTTCACATATGAGATTTGGGTATCTGGTTTCCAATCCGAAACTAAATTTTCTATTCTTGAAGTTTCAGCAATAGCGGCATCTATAAATTTATTTCCCTCAATAGTGTCTTTGGCAACTACAGTCATCTCAAACGGACTGGTCATCATATACAATTTCCTCCTATGAATTATTTGTCCAAAGGCGGTAATCGACACTAGTGTTATTCCAATTACAAGAATTTTTTTCATTTAGTATTCTAATGAATATAGTGCCTGAATATAATCTTCGGCAGGAATATTTACATATCCTTTTTCGCCTATAACTTTTCCGGTTTTATCCAGTAAAACAACCAAAGGAAAATTGCCTTCTCTATCATATTTTTCGGCTAATTTCTCGTTGCTTGACGTCAATTCCGGTGAGAGCATATTGGCTTTTTTCTTTGGAAAATCGGCTTTAATCAAAACCCACCTTTTTTGACTCTCTGCTTTAAAAACATCCGATTGCCAAACATTTTTATCTAGTTTGATGCAAGGACCACACCAGTCAGAACCTGAAAACACCAACAGAATTTTCTTATTTTGTGCTTCAGCTTCTTTTTCGGCCTCTTTTAAGTCATGTTTCCATTCTTGTGAATATCCAATTGTTGCAACAAAAAGCAACAAAATAACGATGCATTTTTTCATATTCATTATTAT
>CAIOTL010000011.1 GCA_903861155.1 uncultured Bacteroidota bacterium | reverse complement strand
TTAAATATTGCTTTCTTCTTTTGATATTTGATTATATGAATTCTATATATTTTAACTGAATATCTTTCAAAAGGTAATCATTATTATTCTACGAATATAGTTTAAAATCGATATACTTCATTTGATGTGACACAATAATCCAGAAAAGTCCAATTTTTAGATAATTAAAAATTGCATATGAAACCGCTATTTGCAATCGTGATTATTTAACCAACGTATTTAGTTTTATTAAGGCTTCCAATACTTTCAAACAGCTGCAATTCAACTCCTTTTTTCAAGTCCCTGCTTGCCGTTGCTGATGACAAATCTTTGAAAATATTCATATAATCCTTTCTAGAAAACTCGCTTAACCCAAGTCTTAGGAAGTGTTCCAAACGATCAATGTCTTTTAAAACCCTACTGTTGTAATTAAGCAAACCTTCCAAAGAGGTGTTGATGACGGCAAGCATATATTCAATAAAAATGGTTGATTTCCCGGATTTGTCACTCATTGCCAATGCCGTATAATAATCGTCCTGTGTTTGACTAATCAATGTCTCGAAGGGCAAAAACTCAAAAATGGGATATTCTGACATTAAAATCAAGGTTTGCCATAACCTTCCCATTCTTCCGTTACCGTCTGAAAATGGATGGATAAATTCCATTTCGTAATGAAAAACGCAGCTTTTTATCAATATCAATTCCTCTGGATCTTCAAGATATTCGAATAGGTCTTTCATCAGATAGGGAACATTTTTGGCGGGCGGAGCGATGTGCTCCACTTTCGTTCCTTTAATAATTCCAACACCTTGTTTTCTATATTTTCCGGCTTCAACAATTAACCCATTCATTAATCCCAAATGCGCTTTCAGGAAACTTTTGTCGGATGAAAATGTATATTTATTTAGCTTTTCATACACTTTAATGGCATTTAGAACTTCTAAAATGTCTTTTTCGGGACCAATAACTCTTTTGTTTTCGATTAAGGCCGTAATTTGCTCTTCGGTCAATGTATTGCCTTCAATCTGTAATGAAGAATGAATAGTTTTAATCCTGTTTTGTTTTCGAAGTTGTGGCGACTGTTTACTTAGATAACTTGCATTCACTTCTCCAATTTTTTCAGAAATAGAACGAATCTGTTTTAAGATTTTCGGTGTTATGTCGTAGGGCGGTTTCATTGATACTATCATTTGATAGTATCAAAAATAGATTTTTTTATTGAAATGTCCAAATTGTATTGGTGTGATTCTGTAGGATGTTTATATAATCAAAAATTATAAACTTCATTCGGCGTCACGCAATAATCCAGCTTGATGTCGTTTTCAAAAACATCTTCAATAATTTCTTCGGGTTCAAAAAAAGAGAGACCAATTTTTAGGGTTTCGGGTTTGCATTCCGTTAAGAATTTATCATAAAATCCTTTGCCGTAACCTGCACGATGTCCGGTCTTGTCAAAAGCCAAAAGCGGCACAAAAACTACTTCAATTTTATGGGTTGGCACTTCTAATCCATCAACGGGTTCGGGAATGTTGTACTGGTTTTTCTTGATTTTGGTATTGTCTGTCAAAAGAAAATGGGTCATATTTCGGGTTGCGAAATCACTTTTAGAAATAATAATTTCCTTGTCTTTTCCGGAAAGCAAATGCAAAATAAACTCGGTGTTGACTTCTTTATGTTCCGTAATAGGCAGGAAAATATGGAAATAGGTTTGCTCCCAAATAGGAAGCGTCAGCACCTTATTGGCAATCGCCAAACTCAAATCGTCGATTTCGGCATCGCTCAACTCTTGCCTTTTGCCTTTGTACTTTTGCCTTAATTCCTTTTTAAGCATGAATCGTCGCTTTCAATTCGTTGATAAAAGAAGTCAAATGTTGCACTTCGACATGATCCATAAGCACAATTTTATACCATTTGTTGTGGTCATTGTGTTGTTCCGGAACCAAATCGAATTTTTTGGCAATTTCCTCCGGAATATATTCGGAATGAATGGTCACGATATTCATAAAAGGTTCGCGGAAATAGTGGATCTTCAATTCGTCGAGTTCGTGGCACAAAAATTGGGTTCGCATCTGCAAAACGCTTACTTTTTCGAACCAGCCAAAAGGGCCATAGGTGAACAAAATCATCCAAACCGCCACGGCATTCGCGCCAGAACGGCTTCCGCAAAGGGTTAAATCCATTCCTTCAACATATTCGGCTTCCTTAGTCAAGACATTTTCAATGAGTCCTTTTCTACAAACAAAAACGCCAGTTCCATAAGGCGATTGCAGCATTTTATGCGCATCGATCGTGATGGAACTTATCTTTGGATTGCCAAAATTAATGGCGGATTTCTGGTTGCTAAACGGATACACAAAACCGCCGTAAGCACCGTCAATATGAAGTTTGTATTCGGCATTGTGTTTTTCCAGAATAGAAGTGTAATCGTCAGGATTATCCACCGAGCCAAACATTGTCGTTCCCATATTGGCAACGACGATAAAATATTTTTTACCGTTTTGCTTGGCGCTGATGATTTCATTTTCTAACGCGGCTTTGTCGATTTCCCTTTTTTCGAAAGAAACCGGAACTTTTATCCAATCCAACATCAAAACATTGGCTCCTTTTGGGATGGAATAATGCGTGTCTTCGGAAGCCAAGATGGCGATTTCGTCTAATTTTGCTCCTTTTTGATGCATAAAAAAGTTGCGATACATCCACATCGCTTGAATATTGGCCTCAGTTCCGCCAGGCGAAATGTAGCCGTCAATCGAATCGGGTTCCGCCTTGAAAATATCAACCGCAATAACGTTTAAAACCTCGCGTTCCATTTCCTGGGTTCCCTTGAAAGCTTTCTCGGAAGTTCCCAAAGTGTGACAACCAATGTGGTTGGGGTTTGCAACATAGGTTTGCAATGTGGGCGCGTCTTTCAAAAATGGAGCATCGTCATAAAAAACTTTTCCGTCCAATTTTGAAGCGGGATAACCAAGGGAAGCGTCTTTGGAGAAATTTACGTTTTCGTCCAAAGCTCTTTCTATTCTGTTTTTTCGTTCTTCTTGCGAGAGTTTTTTCCAGTAAATCATTGCTAAAATATTTTTTATGAAGCTGTTTATTTAATTTTTTCGATTACTGTAATCGGTAATTTTTAGAAATTTAATTTTTTACTAACTACCCTAACAAAGATAATCCTTATGATTTGAATTTCAGTTTATTCCCCGCTATTGCTCATCAAATTCGACATATGATAAATGGCGTCACCTTGATAAACGATGGGCGAATGGTTGGCATTGATTACGTAACCGTCATTAGGTGCTTTCACTTTTCGTTCAAATTTACCAAAAGGATCGGTGATGGTGGCGAGAAGGGTTCCTTTTTTTACAAAACTGCCAATGGTATTGGAATCGTGCAATAATCCCGAACATTTGGCTCTGATCCACCTTGACTTTTCGATATAGATAGTGGGTGTTTTTTGTTCATCGATACGATGCTTTGGATCCAACATATTCAAGTGCGACAAAAGTCGTTTCACGCCGTTTACTCCTTCTTCGGCAATGGAAACGTTGATGTCGAGCGATTTTCCACCTTCAAACAACAGCATTTTCACGTTTAATTTGTCACTAGAATTTCTGAAAGAACCCAAAATATTTTTCGAATATAAGGTAAACGGAGCATTAAAAACATCGGCCAGAACCTTTAGTTCGGCATCGTTTTGAATGAGACGAATTTGGGAAGCATTGAATCTGCTGGCACCACCGGAATGAAAATCAACGGCATAATTTACGATTGGCATAATCTCGGTGAGAATATGAAAGGCAAATCGACTGGCCAAAGATCCTTTTTTGGTTCCCGGAAACACCCGATTCAAATCTCTTCCATCGGGGAATTCCCTAGATTTATTGACAAAACCAAACATATTGATTATCGGAATACAAATGATGGTTCCGGTTTTTGGTTTGTTGATTTTCTTGGTAATCAGTTGGCGAACAATTTCGACACCATTAATTTCGTCTCCGTGAATTCCAGCCGAGAAAAGAACTATGGGACCTTGAATTTTAGAGCGTTGCACGATAATCGGGATTTTGAGTTTAGTTGTATTGTGCAATTTGGCGATTTCCATATAAATGGTTTTGCTTTCGCCAGGCAGAATAGTTTCGCCTAATATCGTGAGGGTTTTTTGAGGATTTTTTGACATAAATAATTGAAAGCATAAAAGTAACGATAATTACGAATTGGACTTCCTTTTTTTGCCAAAACTGTTTGCCAAAACAAATCAAGAGGCGTAATTTGTAATTAGGGATTTTTCAGGGTAACTTTGTTTTATGGATAAACCGACTCTCGAACTTCAAATTCAAACCTTGCCCGACGGTCCCGGTGTGTATCAATATTACGATAAGGAAGGCAAGATTTTGTACGTTGGCAAAGCCAAGAATTTAAAGAAAAGAGTTTCTTCCTATTTCAACAAAATCCACGACACGGCCAAAACCAATGTGCTGGTCAAGAAAATCGTGACCATAAAACACATCGTCGTTCCCACCGAAACCGATGCGCTTTTGTTGGAAAACAATCTCATAAAAACTTTACAGCCACGGTATAACGTCTTGTTGCGGGACGACAAAAGTTATCCTTGGATTTGCATCAAAAAAGAACCCTTTTCACGAATATTTTCCACCCGAAGAATGGTCAAGGATGGTTCCGAATATTTTGGTCCTTACACGAGTTTCAAGACGGTTCATACTATTTTAGATTTGATAAAAGAACTGTATCCACTGCGAACCTGCAATTTTGACTTAAGCCAATCGAATATCCAAAGTGGGAAATTCAAGGTTTGCCTGGAATATCATATTGGCAATTGCAAGGGTCCTTGCGAGGGATTTGAATCCTTGGAAAATTACCAAAAACAAGTCGATGCCATTCGCGAAATCCTCAAAGGAAATTTCAAGGAATCAATGAAGGATTTCAAGAAGTTGATGACTGATTTGGCAAGCAAAATGTACTTTGAAGAAGCGCAGAAAATCAAGGAAAAAATCGAAGTGCTTGAAAATTACCAATCGCGTTCCACCATCGTGAATCCAAAAATCACGAATATCGACGTGTTTTCGATAGTTTCTGACGAAAGTGCCGCTTACGTGAACTTTTTGCAAATTTCCCACGGTTCGATTATTCGTTCCCACACCATGGAAATCAAAAAGAAACTAGACGAAACCGATGAAGAATTGTTGGAATTGGCGATTATCGAACTCCGGGAACGGTTTCAATTATTATCAAAAGAAGTTATCGTTCCGTTTGGAGTTGATTTGGGAGAAAATATAAAAGTTACCGTTCCGCTACTGGGCGATAAAAAACAAATCCTAGATTTGTCCATTCGCAATGCCAAATTTTACCGAATCGAACAATTGAAACAACTGCAGATCGTCGATCCAGATCGTCACGCCAACCGGATTATGGCACAAATGCAGAAGGATTTACGATTGCCGGTGGAACCACGCCACATCGAATGTTTTGACAATTCGAATATTCAAGGAACCAATCCCGTGGCGGCTTGCGTGGTTTTTAAGGATGGTAAACCCAGCAAAAAAGACTACCGCCATTTCAATATAAAAACGGTTGAAGGACCGGATGATTTTGCCTCGATGACCGAAGTGGTGTATCGTCGTTATAAACGATTATTAGAAGAAAACCAGCCTTTACCACAGCTCATTATCATCGATGGTGGAAAAGGACAATTGTCATCGGCATTGAAAAGCATTGACGAATTGGGCTTGCGTGGAAAAATTACGGTGATTGGAATAGCAAAACGATTGGAAGAATTATTTTATCCCGGCGATTCGATTCCGTTATATTTGGATAAAAAGTCGGAAACATTAAAAGTAATTCAGCAATTGCGAAACGAAGCACACCGTTTCGGAATCACTTTTCATCGGGATAAAAGAAGTAAATCGGCATTGAATTCTTCGATTGAAAGCATTCCGGGAATTGGAGAAAAAACAATGCTCGCGTTGATACAACATTTCAAAAGTGTTAAAAGATTAAAATTGGCATCAGAAAAAGAAATTTCTGAAGTTGTAGGCATATCAAAAGCCAAAAAAATTACCGACTTTTACAAAAAAGAATGAGATATGAAGGTTAAGTCACAAGGCAAGAGGCAAGAGGCAAGGGGGGAAAAAGCCTTTTGTTTCTATTTTAGTTCGTATATTTTTTATACGATGGTCATTGCCTATTGCCTATTGCCTATTGCCTCAAAAGCACAAGACAGCATCAAAAGTCCCAAAATAGGATTAGTGCTTAGTGGTGGAGGTGCGAAAGGATTTGCACATATTGGCGTTCTAAAAGTTTTAGAGCAAGCGGGAATTAAGATTGATTACATTGGCGGAACCAGCATGGGGGCAGTTGTTGGAGGGCTTTATGCCTCTGGTTATAGTGCTACTCAAATAGATTCTATTTTTAAATCGACAAATTTTGATAAACTACTCCAAGATTTTATTCCTCGTTCTTCCAAGAATTTTTATGAAAAAAGAAATGATGAATTGTATGCAGTTGTCCTGCCTTTTAATAAATTCAAAATTGGAATTCCGGAAGCATTGTCAAAAGGGATGTATAATTTTAATTTACTGACTTCGTTAACCCGAAATGTAAGACACATAAGAGATTTCAACAAATTGAAAATTCCATTTCTGTGTATTGCCACGGACATAGAAACCGGTCAGGAAGTCATTTTGAACAAGGGTAATTTAGCCCGAGCCATGGTTTCAAGCTCGGCATTTCCTTCACTGTTTTCTCCTGTAGAAATGGATGGAAAACTACTAATTGACGGAGGAGTTGCAAATAATTACCCTATAGAAGCCGTAAGGAAAATGGGAGCCGACATTATCATTGGTGTAGATGTTCAGGACGGTTTATTTGGCAGGAATGACCTAAAAGAAGCCACTAAAATATTGGCTCAAATTTCAGCTCTTCAAACGATAGAAAAAATGAAGATAAAAATTAAGAATACTGATATTTATATAAAACCCGATATTAAAAATTATGGTCTCATATCTTTTGGTGAAGGTGATGACATTATTAGAAAAGGAGAAGAAGCTGCTTTTGCCGTTTATGAACAGTTAAAGAAGTATGGAAACAAAGTAGACTTCAAGCCAAATAATTTGAAAGTAACCATTGACAGCCTTCAAATAAAAAACATCATTATTAACAATTTAAAAAATTATACGAGATCCTATATAAAAGGCAAGCTGGCTTTTAAAGAAGGCGATAAAATCAGTTATGAATCCATGGAAAAGGGGATAGACAATCTTAATGCGACTCAAAATTTTAGTGTGATAAATTATTCATTGGAAGATGATAAATCAAAAGATGATTTTAAATTAACATTGGCTGAAAACACCAACAGAACGTTTTTAAAATTTGGCTTACATTATGATGGCTTGTTTAAAAGCGGAGTTCTTGTAAATCTGACTCAGAAAAAAACCTTTTTCAAAAATGATATTGCCTCGTTTGACTTAGTTCTTGGGGACAATATCAGGTATTATCTGGACTATTATATAGACAATGGTTTTTATTGGAGTTTTGGGTTTAAATCCCAATACAATCAATTTAATAGGAATGTGGCTAAGGAAATAAGTAGTTTGAACCTTGATGCCACGGGTATGAACGCCATAAATGTAGATTTTTCAGACTTTACGAATCAGGCTTATTTTCAGACTTTATTTACCCAAAAATTTCTTATAGGTATTGGGGCCGAACTTAAATTATTGAAAATTGGATCTCAAACACTAGTGAGTTCAAATCCTATTATTGATAAGAGTAATTACTTGAGTTTGTTTGGGTACATGAAATACGATTCTTTTGACAACAAATATTTCCCCAAAAAAGGGTGGAATTTTTCTGGGGATGTGCAGTCTTATTTATTTTCTTCGAATTATACTGGCAAATTCAAGCCGTTTTCCATTGCAAAAGCAAATTTTGGAATTGCAACAACAATTTTCAACAAAACCACTTTTAAGCTAGAGGCCGAGGGAGGTTTGTCATTTGGTAAACAAAGTGTTTCCTTTTTTGATTTTGTTTTGGGAGGTTATGGGTACAATATGATAGACAATTTCAAGCATTTTTACGGATATGATTTTTTAAGTTTGGCGGCCAATAGTTATCTAAAAACTACGGGGACGCTAGATTATGAAATTTTCAAAAAAAACCATTTGAATTTTTCGGCTAATTTTGCCAATGTGAAAGATAAGCTTTTCCAATCCGTTGATTGGATTTCAATTCCGAAATATTCAGGGTATGCCGTAGGGTATGGTCTCGAAACAATAATTGGTCCAATCGAAATTAAACATTCGTGGTCTCCAGAAACCTCAAAAGGATTTACTTGGTTTAGCGTGGGGTTTTGGTTTTAATTAAGATTGATAAATTGGTTTTTTTGTCTTTTTAAAAATATTCTAAATTGCGAGGAGCGTTACAAAAACAGATTTTTTTTGTATTATGTGAAAAAATAACCAACAAACATTATACGCCTTTGTAACTGTAATGTTAAATTTTATTTTTCACTAAAATATACTTGCAGGGTTAATTATCTTTGCAATCGTAAAAAGGGAAGGGTGGTTTCCTTCCTATATTTCATATAAATTTTATAATTTATATTTTTTTGGTTAGTTAATAGCATAAAACTCAGTCATAATTTGACTGGGTTTTTTTGTTTTAATACATTTGGAACAAAATTTGCGCTTTAGGTCAATATATAGTTTGAAAAAACAATGAAAAAAATAATCCTATTATTGATATTTGTAACTTGTGTAAGCTTTGATTCTCAAAAACAAGATGCTTTTGACGTGGGTGAATGGTTTAAATTCCGGATCCATTATGGCTTTGTAAATGCTGGTTATGCTACCTTAGAAGTTAAAGACGCCACCATAAACAGTAAAAAAGTCTTTCATGTAGTGGGCAGAGGTTATACCACAGGGATGTCTAGGTTTTTTTTCAGAGTAGATGATTTATACGAAAGCTATATCGATAAGGAAACTAGAAACCCTTACCAATTTGTTAGAAAAATTGATGAAGGAGGGTATACCAAAAATCAAGAAGGGTTTTTCATCCCATCCGAAAACAAGATTTTTGTTAAGGATTATGAGTATAAAACTGAAAAAACACTTGTTGTTCCAAGAAACACACAGGACATTATGTCATCTTTCTACTATTTGAGAAATTATCCTAATATTGACAAAATAAAGCCGGGCGAATCTGTATCCATCGATATGTTTTTTGACGACGAAACAACAAAATTTAAGTTAAAGTTCTTAGGGCGTGAGGATATTACAACTAAATTTGGCGTTGTTTCAACTATGATTTTTAGACCATTGGTCCAATCTGGACGGGTTTTTAAAGAACAGGAAAGTTTAACGGTCTGGATTTCGGATGATGGTAATAAATTACCCATTCGAATAAAAGCCAACCTCGCAGTTGGATCTATCAAAGCTGACTTGGAAGGATTCAAAGGGTTAAAATATCCTTTTAAAATAAAATATATTGAATAATTGCATAAATTTTCCAAAATCATGAAATGAAGAAGGAATATTATATTGAAAAACAATTTAAATGCATAATACACAAATTTTAAAAAAAACAGTTCTACTTGTAATCGTCTTATTTGTATTGGTTTCCTGTAAACAATCGGAAACTGTGAGCATAATTCCAGATCAGAAGCCAATTGCCGAAATAGAACAATTCGGGTTTAAATCTAGTGATTTTAACGTTTTGAATGACACCATACACAAAGGAGATACCTTTGGCGGGATTATAGAAAATCAAAATCTTGGAGGAAGGAAAGTGTATGACATCTTGGTGAAAATCAAGGATAGTTTTAACATAAGAACTGTAAAAATGGGGAAAGCATTTACTTTATTAAGATCTAAAGATCGATATAAAAAGTTGCAGGCCATAGTCTATCAGCCAGACCAAATGAATTATTATGTTATCGATTTGAGGGATTCAGTGTTAGTTTACAAAAAAACTAGACCCATTCGAATAGTTCAAAGAACAATTAGCGGAAAATTAGACGGTTCATTGTCCGAGGCTTTAAACAAGCAAGGAGTTGATGAGGCTTTGGCTAATAAATTGATAAAAGTTTACGCTTGGTCCATCGACTTTTTCAAGTTAAAAAAAGGAAATAAATTTGCCATTACTTATACTGAAAGGTATGTTGACGATACTATTTATGATGGTATAGACAGCCTAAAAGCCGCATTTTTTGAATACAAAGGAAAATTAATATATGCTTTCCCTTTTGCCCAAAATCAAACTTCAGGAAAACTAGATTATTATGATGACCATGGCAATGCACTCAAGAACTTTTTCCTTAAGGCTCCACTTAAATTTGTGAATATCACCTCGCATTTCAACTTGCACAGGTTCCATCCGGTGCAACTAATTTGGAAAGCACATAAAGGAACTGACTATGCCGCCCCAACAGGAACCCCAATTATGACTACGGCAGCAGGAATTGTAGAACAGACTGGATATACGGCAGGAAACGGAAATTTTGTTAAAGTAAAACACGATAAAACCTATTCGACACAATATTTACATATGTCAAAAATTTTGGTCAGAAAAGGACAAAGAGTTGCTCAAGGCAGCATCATTGGGAAAGTAGGAAGTACGGGGCTGGCATCAGGACCACACGTATGTTACCGGTTTTGGAAAAACGGGGTTCAGGTGGATGCCTTAAAGCTAAAATTGCCGAATTCCCAGACTATGGATCGAAAAAATCTACCACGATTTATGGCTCAAATGAAACCTTTGAAACGAGAGTTGGACAGCGTTGCACATCTATAGTCTAAAAAAGCAGCGGTTATTTACAAACTAAAAGTGTAAATTTGCACTTCGATAAACAAAAAAATTGATTAATCAAATACTAGAATTAACATAATAATGGCATTACAAAATACAAATCCTACAACAACAGCAGCCTGGGAAAAACTTCAAAACCATTTTCAGAAAATGCAAAATGCTTCGATGGTCGAAATGTTCAAGGACGACAATACGAGAACCAAACAATTTCATTTGCAATGGAATGATTTTGTTGTCGATTATTCTAAGAATATAATCGATGAGAAAACGATGAATTTGTTGTTAGAATTGGCAAATGAGTTACATTTGAAAGACGGCATTGCCAAATATTTTGAGGGCGACATCATTAACCAAACCGAAAATCGGGCGGTTTTGCATACCGCTTTACGAGCCAAAGAAACGGCTGTCATAAAAGTTGATGGACAAAACGTAATTCCAGAAATTTTCGAAGTAAAAAACAAAATTAAAAAATTCACGAACGAAGTCGTAAACGGTCAAAGAAAAGGGTTCACAGGAAAAGCATTTACCGATGTCGTGAATATTGGAATTGGTGGTTCAGACCTTGGTCCTGCAATGGTTGTCGAAGCCTTACAGTTTTATAAAAACCATTTGAACCTTCATTTTGTTTCCAATGTAGATGGCGATCACGTAAATGAAATCATTAAAAAACTGAATCCGGAAACAACACTTTTTGTCATTGTTTCCAAAACATTTACAACTCAAGAAACGCTGACTAATTCTGAAACAATAAGAAAATGGTTTTTGCAATCGGCAAAACAGGAAGACGTTGCCAAACATTTTGTGGCAGTTTCGACCAATATTGATAAAGTGACCGAATTCGGAATTAATCCTGAGAATGTTTTTCCAATGTGGGACTGGGTTGGTGGTCGTTTTTCTCTTTGGAGTGCCGTTGGACTTTCAATAAGTTTAGCTGTTGGCTATGATAATTTCGACGAATTATTAAAGGGTGCCAACGAAATGGACATCCATTTCAAAACCGAGTCTTTCGACAAAAACATTCCAGTTGTTTTGGCTTTGTTGAGCATTTGGTATAACAATTTTTTTGGATCTGAAAGCGAAGCCTTGATTCCTTATACTCAATATTTGCAAAAACTGGCTCCCTATTTGCAACAAGGAACGATGGAAAGCAACGGAAAAAGCGTTGGTCGCGACGGGAAACCAGTCAACTACCAAACCGGAACGATCATTTGGGGAGAACCAGGAACCAATTCGCAACATGCCTTTTTTCAGTTAATTCACCAGGGAACTAAGTTGATTCCTACTGATTTCATTGGTTTTGTAAAACCATTGTACGGGAACGAAGACCATCACGACAAGTTGATGTCCAACTTTTTTGCCCAAACCGAAGCCTTGATGAACGGAAAAACAAAGGAAAAAGTGCAAGCCGAATTTGACAAACAAGGACTTTCTAAAGAAAAAGCGGATTTTTTGTTGCCCTTTAAAGTTTTCAATGGTAACAAGCCAACAAACACCATCCTAATACAAAAATTGACTCCAAAAACCCTGGGTTCTTTGGTTGCATTATACGAACACAAGATTTTTGTGCAAGGAATCATTTGGGACATATTCAGTTATGACCAGTGGGGAGTTGAACTTGGTAAACAATTGTCTAATTCAATTCTTGGGGAAATCCATTCAAAAAACATAGATTCTCATGATAGCTCAACAACATTTTTGTTAAATCACTTTTTGAAGAACAAATAAATATAGGGAGTATTTCCGTTTACACAAAATAGTAAAACCTTGATTTTTATAAAATCAAGGTTTTTTTGGATAGGGTTCGGCATCAGTTTATTTTGATTTTATTAGAACTGCTTTTATGGTTATTTATTAACTACTTTTTTTCTTCCTTGGATTAATATTTATCTGATAATCAGATTTATAATCCGGTTTTTTACGAACAAATGCCCAATAAATAGTGATTTTTATCAACATTGCTTTTTTGGAGAATCTTTTCTTAACATTTTCTTAACATTTTTATTGATAAAATGTTAGAATTTTGCCAAAAATCAAAAAACTAAACAACAATGAAAACAATGAAAAATTGGTTATTCTTTGGATTACTGTTTATGGTAATTTCGAATGTATTTTCTCAAGGAAAAATTACAGGAAAAATTACCGATGGTCAAAACTCTTTGCCTGGAGCAAACATTGCCATCAAAGGAATTAAAACTGGTGCTTCAACAGATTTTGACGGTAAATTCTCTATCAATGCTACAACTAGTGCTGGAGAAGTGGTTATTACTTTTATTGGCTATGAAGCCAAAACAGTTAAATTCGCTGTTTCAAATGGAGCTACTAATGATTTAGGAACAATTGTTTTGACTGGAAATTCAAATGAATTAAGCGAAATAGTAGTGACATCTGGAATTGCAGATATTGCAAAAGACAGAAAAACTCCTGTAGCTGTTTCAACTATTAGAGCGGCAGAAATTCAGGAAAAATTAGGAACTCAGGAATTTCCTGAAATTCTTAGAAATACACCTTCCGTTTATACAACTAAAGCGGGTGGTGGTTTTGGAGATGCTAGAATCAACATTCGTGGATTTAATCAAAACAACATTGCCGTTTTGATTAATGGGGTTCCCGTAAATGATATGGAAAACGCTTCTGTGTATTGGAGTAACTGGGCAGGTTTGTCTGACGTGACTTCTGCAATGCAAGTATAAAGAGGTTTGGGTTCTTCTAAATTGGCGATTTCTTCTGTCGGAGGAACTATCAACGTTCTGACAAAATCATCTGAGATGAAAGAAGGGGGCTCTGCATCTTCTGCTTTTGGAAATAATGATTATTTGAAAGTACAAGGTTCCTATAATACAGGACTTATGAAAAATGGACTTTCAGCTTCTTTTTTATTGAGTTCAACCGCCGGGAATGGGTATGTTAATGGAACAAATTTTGAAGGGAAAAACTATTATATCGCATTGGGTTATAAACCAAATAAAAACAATGACATTCAGTTTACTTTCACTGGTGCCCCTCAATGGCACGACCAAAGAACTTCTGGAATAACAATTGCAACCTACCAAAAATATGGTACAATTGACAAACCAAACACCAAATACAACTCTGATTGGGGTCATTTGAATGGTCAAGAATTTGATATGAGAAGAAATTATTACCATAAACCAGTTGGATCAATCAATTGGGATTTGAAAATAAACGAAACTACTAAACTATCTACCATTGTTTACGGATCTTGGGGTCGTGGCGGAGGCGCTTCAGGGATTGGTGGAATCGGTGGATTGAATTATTTGAATAATGCCTTTAGAACAGTTGACGGTTTAGTTGATTTTGACAAAATCATGGCATACAATTCAGGTCAGCCAGTATTAATAAATGGAGTATTAAAAACAAGATCTGCTGTTGGAGGTCAATATCTAAATAGCTTCAGTACAAGTTCAGGTGTTTCTAGAATTAATTCTTATAATTCACATGACTGGTATGGCGCAATTGTAAAATTGAATAAAAAATTTGGTGCTAATCTTAATTTAGATTTTGGACTTGATGCAAGAACATATAAAGGCATTCATTACCAAGGAATAAGTAATTTATTAGGAGCAAGTGGATTCCTTGATGCTACATCAAACTTAAACCAGCCTAATACTATAGCAACACAGACTTACACTTCAAATCCTTCATTCAATCCATTTGCCAATGCTGATATAGCTCAAAAAGTGGGATATAATTATTTCAGTAAAGTAAACTGGTATGGTGCATTTACACAATTAGAATATTCTAAAGATAATTTAACAGCATTTGTACAAGGTGCCGTTTCTGAGCAAGGATTCAAAAAAGTAGATTACTTTACTTACCTACCAACCAATCCACTTTCGGATACTAGTTTCAAAAACATTTTAGGTGGAAATGTAAAAGCGGGAGGGAACTACAATATTAACGAACAAAACAATGTTTTTGTAAATGCCGGATATTATTCTAAACAACCAGCTTTTGGTTCGGTTTATCCAAACAATAAATCGGTAGTCAACAATAATGTAGTGAACGAAAAAATCACTGGAGTTGAAGCTGGATATGGTTTCCGTTCAAAAATTTTCACAGCAAACGTTAATTTATATTACACTACGTGGAAAGATAGATTTGCAACAATAACAGATTCAGATCCTTTAAATCCACAAGGATATTATAATTTCTCTGGAATTCAAGAAGTTCATACAGGTATAGAGTTTGAAGGCAATGCTAAAATTACCGACAAATTCAAAGTGATGGCCATGTTCTCAATGGGAGACTGGAAATACAAAGGGCAAGCAATCAGCTATAGATTTGATGTTTCAAACAATCCGGTTGCTGGCGGAGCTGCTCAAGCATTATACTTGAATAATGTAAAAGTAGGTGATGCTGCTCAAACGACTGCTTCTTTGGGCGCCTCATACGAAGTGGTGACAAGAGTTACTTTAGATGCCAACTATAACTTTAATGATAAATTATATGCTGCCATCAATCCAACAAATTTTGGATCTTCAACAAACAAAGGATCTTTGCAATTGCCTAATTATGGTATAGTAGATGCTGGTTTCTCCTATAAAATGGTAGTGGGTAAAAACAAAGATAATTCAGTTAATTTCAGATTAAACGTGAACAATCTTTTGGATAAAATTTACATTGCTGAATCAAAAACTAATATTTTTGCTTCGGATGTTAAAACTCCTGCGGTTGGTGCAACTCCAGCTGTTACCTATGCACAAGCCGGGGCTCTTTACAATGGTGTAGCAACTGCCAACCAAGTTTTCTTCGGTTTCGGAAGAACTTGGAATGCAAGTATCCGTTTCAATTTTTAGACGAGAATCTCAATTAATACAAAAACGGCATCGGGCTATAAGTCGATGCCGTTTTTTTTATGTTTTTTTTATTTATATTTGTCAAAACAAAAACTTATTTTATGTACGAAATCATTCAAAAATTGCATTCAGGTTGGGCTTATCTAGCATTTTTAGTATTAGTAATCGCAGTAGTTAATTCGCTTATTGGATTAGTTGCAAAAAAAGAATTTACCGAGAAAGACCGAAAGATTTCGCTTTTTGGCTTGGCGGCAATTCACACCCAACTTTTGATTGGCTTGATTTTATATTTTATTTCTCCATTAGGTTTTGCATCCTTGGGACAAATGTCCGACAAGGCATTGCGCCTAACTTCATTAGAACATCCTTTGATGAATATCATCGGAATTACCTTGATAACCATCGGCTGGATGAAACATAAAAAGCTGACAACTAGCGAATCAAAATTCAAGACTTTTTCCATTTTCTATGGCTTGGGATTAATCCTCATTTTGAGTAAAATTCCTTGGGGTTTGTGGTTCTAAAAAATAGTAAAAAGTCCTGAAAAGGGCTTTTTTTATCTAGGGATGGTTTTTGCCGAATGAATTAAAAAACACATAAATGAAAAATATATTCACCCTTTTTCTTTCCATCTTGATCGTTGGTTTGGCCAGCGGTCAATCTCATCATGCTAAAAGAAAACATAAATCTGCTCTCCAAAAAGATACCGTACAAATAAATAAATCACTTGTTTCAAAACAAGAAAAATCTTCCTTGTCCAAAGATACAATCGACAAAAATAAAACACCTCTTCTTCATCCAGAAATCGTTATGGATAGTTTATTTGTCGAAACTAGGAAATTAAAACCCTTCAAAAAAGAGGTCCGCGCTTCCTATTATGCCAATAAATTTAACGGCAAGAAAACCACTAGCGGCAGAAGATTCGACAACGACAAATATACTGCAGCCCACAAGACATTGCCTTTCGGCACAAAAGTAAAAGTGACCAATCTAACCAGTGGAAAATCGGTAATAGTAGAAGTTATAGATAGAGGCCCATTTGTGAAATCTCGAGAAATCGATCTTTCGAAACGTGCTTATATGGAAATAGCCAGCAACAAAACGGCGGGAGTAATGATGGTAAAAATTGAGCTGGTCGAATAATCAGCCCCATTTTGAATAAGGATTCTTGCTCAAATAAGAATTGTAATACCGTTTGTCATTGGTAACTTCTTCTCCAAGCCAGATTGGTTTTTCGAAAGTCTCTGTTTCTGAACCCAATTCAACCTCGGCCATAATCAATCCTTCATTTTCACCATAAAATTCGTCCACTTCAAAAATGTGTGAACCTACTTTTACTTCAAAACGGGTTTTGTCGATAATACCATTTTCGCACAACAACAATAATTCTTGAGCTTCATCAACGGGAATTTCCTTTTCCCATTCAAAACGTGACAAACCCGACTCATTTGAGGCTCCTTTTATGGTCAGGAATCCTCTATCTCCTTTGATGCGCACTCTAACCGTTCGTCCTGGAACCGAGCTCAAATAACCTTGCGCAATTCGGTTCTGCGTAAAAGAGGCTGTCTTGAAAGCGTCGGAGGTCGTAAGAAATTTTCGTTCTGTTTCTATCATTTTGTCATTGTGAGAAGTTGCGAGGCACGAAGCAAAGCAATCTTTTGAAGATTTCCGTTATGGTTTATTTTTTATACTTTTCTTTGTCAAATGTAAAATTTCTAAACGTATCTCCGTCTGATAATTTCCATAAATTTGTCCTATGTCCGAAATAAATCCAAATAGAAAAATTATCCACATCGATATGGACGCTTTTTTTGCCTCGGTGGAGCAAATGGATAATCCGGCATTGCGCGGAAAACCCATCGCCGTGGGGGGTGCCGAGAATCGTGGTGTGGTTGCGGCAGCAAGTTACGAAGCCAGGAAATTCGGAGTTAGAAGTGCGCTAAGTGGCGTTTTGGCCAAAAAATATTGTCCCGATTTGATTTTTGTCAGACCAAGATTTGAGCGTTACAAAGAAATATCAGGAAAAATCAGGAAAATATTTAATGAATATACCGACCTAGTTGAGCCTTTGTCACTAGACGAAGCCTATCTCGATGTCACGATAAACAAAAAAGGAAATCCAAGCGCCACTTTATTGGCACAAGAAATCAGGTTGCGGATTATCAACGAAGTGGGTTTGACGGCTTCGGCAGGGATTTCGGTCAATAAATTTGTGGCCAAAATTGCCAGTGATTATAACAAACCCAACGGTCAGAAAACGGTAAATCCCGAGGAAGTGATTCCTTTTTTGGAAGTATTGCCTATTCGAAAATTTTACGGCGTGGGGAAAGTCACCACCGAAAAAATGTATCAATTGGGAATTTTTACGGGATTGGAATTAAAAAGTAAGTCCTTGGAATTTCTAGAGAAACATTTCGGAAAATCAGGAAATTTCTATTATAATGTGGTGCGAGGCATTCACAACAGTGAAGTGAAATCGGATCGAATTACAAAATCAGTGGCCGCCGAACATACTTTTGACATCAATTTGTCGTCCGAAATTTTTATGATGGAACAGTTGGAAAACATCGCAACCGCATTGGAAAAACGCTTAAAAAAATATCAAATTGCCGGAAAAACAATTACGTTAAAAATAAAATACAGCGATTTTACCCAACAAACCCGAAGCAAAACCTTGCCTTATTTTATTTCTGATAAAGGATTAATTTTAGAAACCGTAAAAGAATTGTTGTATCAGGAACGGATGAAAGATTCCGTACGATTGCTGGGAATATCCCTGAGCAATTTAAACACCGAAGAAAAAAAGACGGTTGTGGTGCAATTGAAATTTGCTTTTTAACAAAAAACCACGCCGGAAAGCGTGGTTATGAAATCTGAAAGGATTTTTAATTTATTTTCTGCTTGAAAGTTTGGAAAGCAATCTTAAAAACTCAATATACAGCCAAACCAAAGTTATCATTAAGCCCATTGCCCCAAACCATTCCATATATTGGGGCATTTTTTGCTCTACCCCTTTTTCGATTCGATCAAAATCCAAGAATAAATTCAAAGCCGCGATTACAATAACAAAAATGCTGATGCCAATGCTCATCATTGAATTGCCGTAATGAACAGGAACAAAACTGGTAAACATCGAGAAAATCCAAGAAATTAGGTAGTACGTGGCGATGGCAAGCGTCGCTGCAACCACAACCGACTTGAATTGTTCCGTTACTTTTACAATTTTAAATTTATACAAGCCTAAACAAACAGCAAAGGTTACAAATGTGGCTCCAACGGCTTGGATCACAATCCCAGGATATCGGGTTTCGAAAATTGCTGAAACTCCACCAATAAATAAACCTTCAAATAAGGCATAACCTGGAGCTAATATTGGAGAATATTGGGGTTTGAAGGCAGCAATTACAACCAAAATTAATCCCACAATTGCTCCGCCAAAAGCCGGTACAATGGGGTTCATTCCGTTGGAAGTCATCCACCAAATAACAATGGCTGAAGCTGAAAGCAACAAAAATAAGATTAAAGTTTTATTGATTGTCCCAGACAAAGTCATGTCTTGGTTGTAATCAATAAGAGTGGCGTGGTGTACTTCATCATTTTTTGAAGCCGTTGTCGCTGAGAAAGATTTATTGTTTAAAAAAGGATTTTTCGATTGGAAGGCCATACTGTTTAAGATTTATTTTCATCAAAGATATATTAAAAAATAAATTAACTCCAAAAAAAATCCGCCTTGTTTTATTTATAAACAGACGGATTCTTTTATGGTATAGGTTTAAACTATTCTATTTCTGAAACTCTCAAAGTATTTACCATTCCTTTATCGACGATAGGCATAGCGGCCAAATTGATAAGGAAGTCTCCTTTTTCGACAAATCCTTTTGCTTTTGCTATTTCATTGATGTCGGTAATAGTTTCATCGGTACTTACTGATTTTTCATAAAAATAAGATTTAACACCCCATAATAAATTAAGTTGGGTTAGGATTCTTTTATTGGATGTAAAAACCAAGATATGCGCTTGAGGTCTCCAAGCCGATATTTGAAAAGCAGTGTAACCGCTGTTCGTCAAGGTACAAATTGCTTTTGCTTTTATAGCATTGGCCATATGCACGGCGTGGTGACAAATTGTTTTGGTGATAAAACGGTTGGTACGTATTTGTGGAGTGTTTTGAGGAACATTAATTAACGGAGAATCTTCAACTGCTTCAATGATTTGTGTCATTTTCTGAATTACCTGAACCGGATAATTACCGGTAGCCGTTTCTCCTGAAAGCATCACCGCATCAGTACCATCCATAACCGAATTGGCTACGTCATTTACCTCGGCACGAGTTGGAGTTAAACTTGTAATCATGGTTTCCATCATTTGAGTGGCTACAATAACGGGGATTCGTGCCGTTTTTGCCCTGCGAATTAATTCTTTTTGAACAAGAGGCACTTCGTGTGCAGGAAGTTCCACACCTAAATCACCACGCGCCACCATCAAACCATCACAATACGCAATAATCTTGTCAATATTTTCTAATGCTTCCGGCATTTCTATTTTAGCAACAATCGGAATTTTATAAGGCGAATGTTTGGCAATTAATTCCTGTAGATCTTGTAAATCCCTTGGTGTTTTTACAAAAGAAAGTGCAATCCAATCCACTTTTTGACCTATTGCAAAAATAGCATCAGCAATATCTTTCTCCGTCATGGCAGGTAAAGATATTTTTGTATTGGGAAGATTAACCCCTTTCTTAGATTTCAATTCGCCTCCTTGAATTACTCGCGCTATAACTTCTGTGTTTTTGTCGGTTTCAACGATTTCGAAGATTAGTTTGCCATCATCGAGTAGAATTCTTTCTCCAGGATTTACATCATTTGGAAAGTTTTGGTATTTCATGAAAACTTTTTGGGCAGTTCCTAGAATATCTTCGGCAGTTGTAAACGTGATCAAATCTCCATCATGCACAATTACGCCTTCTTCCATAACTCCTACTCGAAGTTTTGGCCCTTGTAAGTCACCCAGAATTGCGGTGGTGTATCCAAATTCTTCATTAAGACCTCTTATGATATTGATTTTTTCTTTAACATCTTCATAGTCGGCATGCGAAAAATTTACTCTAAACACATTTACTCCTGCCTCAATCATGTCTTTTATGATTTCTCTCGTGCTACATGCAGGCCCAAGTGTGGCTACAATTTTAGTCTTTTTGTTTGTAATCATTGGTATTAAAAAATTAAATTGTTTTTTGATTTTATTTTATTTGTTTCGACTGTATACGCCGTCGATATGCTATCAATTGTATTCAATAGTGACTGAATTTGTGCCACCATCATTGCTCCTTCCAGATTTTCAATTTTCAAAAAATAATCGGCCTTCTTAAATTCAGGAAGTAAATAGACTTTTGTCGAAACTTCCATTTTTATATTTGAAAATAAAGTTCGGCCATTTTCTTTTTTCTGCTGAATGACTTCATTTTTATTTTGAACCAAGTTCCAGGAAATGGCTCTTTCCTTGTCATAAAAATAAAATCTCGAAAATTTTGTTTCCCCTTCTTTTATGTTTATTTGTATTTCATTCTCGCTTTTGCCTAAATTTATCGGCAGCTTTTGGTTGATGAAATAGGCTAATCGATAGTCTTCTAATGAAGTATGAATAGCAATAATATGATAATCTATTTCGTCAAATTCGCCAAGATCCAATTTATGAATAGCCATTTCATGAAAAAAATAAGGTGTAAATATAGTATTTCTAATCCTGCATTGCCTCCCTAACGACAGGATTTTTGTTATTTTATAAACGAAAACGTAATAGTTTGAAGCAAAATTAATGTCATTTATTGTCGATTTTATTTTGAAATGCAAAATAGGCACGCTGCGACGCTTTTTCCTCTGCTTTCTTTTTAGAAGTTGCCCTTGCTTTTGCGATTACTTTGTCGTCAATGCTCAGTTTTACCCCGAATAATCGTTGGCCGTCAATGGCATTATCTTCGAAAATGTCATAATGAAATTGCTTCTTTTCTTTTTGGCACCATTCTATAATCAAGCTTTTATAACTGATAACTTTCCCTTCCAATCGGGCAATATCCACATAAGGGATAATGACTCTTTTCTGGATGAATTTTTCGCAATATTCATAACCTCTGTCAAGATAGATTGCCCCGACTAAGGATTCAAATATATTGCCGTGTATATTTTCTCCAAAATGCTGCACGGGAACTTTACTCTCTATAAACCGAACGAGATTTAAATCCTTTCCCAGTTCGTTTAAATGTTCTCTGCTTACAATCTTCGAACGCATTTTGGTGAGATAGCCCTCGTCGCCAGCGGGAGCTTTGTTGAATAAGTACGCAGCAATCACGGCACTTAACATGGCGTCTCCAAGAAATTCCAATCGTTCATAATTAATTGCATTTCCAGTTTCATCTTGTTTATTGGACGAACGGTGCGTAAAAGCTTTCTTATAATATTCGAGGGTAATGGGGTCGAAACCTAAAATCTCACGAATGGCATCAAAAAAAATCCCGTCTTCAAGAGAACGGGATTTCGAAAATATTTTTCTAATTAGGTACATTTATAATTAGTAATCTAGTTTTTTTACCAATACACAAGCATTGTGTCCGCCAAAACCAAAAGTATTGCTAATCAATACATTCATTTCTCTTTTTTGTGCAACATTAAAAGTAAAATTTAATTTAGGATCAATGTTTTCATCATCGGTAAAATGATTTATTGTTGGAGGAACTATTCCGTGTTTTATCGAAAGAATAGAAGAAATAGTTTCTATTGCTCCTGCGGCACCCAATAAATGTCCCGTCATTGATTTTGTTGAATTCAGATTCATTGTATAAGCGTGTTCGCCAAAAACATGTAATATTGCTTTAGATTCTGCTATGTCGCCAAGTGGTGTCGAAGTTCCGTGCATATTCACGCCATCAACATCGGTAGGTTTTAATCCCGCGTCTCTTAAACAGTTTAACATCACATTTTTTGCGCCTAATCCTTCAGGATGTGGAGCCGTGATATGATAGGCATCTGCTGACATTCCTCCACCGCCAATTTCACAGTAAATTTTTGCTCCACGAGCTATTGCATGTTCGTATTCTTCAAGAATTAAAGCGCCTGCCCCTTCACCAAGAACAAACCCATCTCGATCTTTATCCATCGGTCTTGAAGCCGTTTTTGGATCATCATTTCTTGTCGAAAGTGCGTGCATGGCATTAAATCCGCCCATACCAGCTATTGTTACTGCAGCTTCTGATCCACCAGTTACCATCGCATCGGCATGACCTAATCGGATATAATTGAAAGCATCAATAATGGCATTTGTAGACGAGGCACAAGCTGAAACGGTGGTAAAATTGGGTCCTCTAAAACCGTATTTGATGGAAATATTTCCACCAGCAATGTCGGCAATCATTTTTGGAATAAAAAAAGGATTGAATCGTGGTGTTCCATCTCCCTTGGCAAAGTCAAGAACTTCATTTTGAAAAGTTTCCAATCCGCCAATTCCAGAACCCCAAATTACACCAACTCGATCTTTATCTAATTTTTCGAAATCGAAATGAGCGTCTTTCACAGCTTCCTCAGCAGAAACCATTGCATATTGGGCATATCGATCCATTTTGCGAGCTTCTTTTCGGTCAATAAAATCTTCAACAGTAAAGTTTTTTACTTCGCAAGCAAACTGTGTCTTATGCTTTGAAGCATCATAATGAGTTATTGTGGCCGCTCCACTAACACCATTAATAAGACCGTTCCAATATTCTTGAATATTATTTCCAATAGGAGTAAGAGCACCTAAGCCCGTTACCACAACTCGCTTTAATACCATAATTTATTTATATTTAGTATTTTCAAACAAATAAAACCCATGCTTTCTTGCTGTAGTAATATCACAAAAGAGCCATGGGTATTATAGTATAAATATTATTTTGATTGAAATTCAATCAGGGATTTAATTTTAAAAAAATAATAACACCTGTTTACAAGGTTGCAAACAGGTGTCTTTTTTATTATTTTTTAGCTTCTTCGATGTAAGAAATCGCTTGACCTACAGTGGCAATGTTTTCTGCTTGATCGTCTGGAATTTGGATATCAAATTCTTTTTCGAATTCCATAATTAGCTCCACTGTGTCTAATGAATCAGCTCCTAAATCATTAGTGAAGCTAGCTTCTGTTACCACTTCGTTTTCGTCAACACCTAATTTGTCTACGATAATCGCTTTTACTCTTGATGCAATGTCTGACATAATCTTTAATTTTAAAATTTAATTTGTTGGCAAAAATAAAAAACTTTATTTTAAAACAACTATTTAGTTAATAAATGTGACAACTAATTTATAAAATAAATTTCACAAAGCCCTTATAAAGTTATTTATTCTCCCTTTTTATTCTTTTTTTTGCATAAATGAAAACAGTTACGTTATGAATAAAATAGTAATTTTTGCTTCTGGTTCGGGGACTAATGCCGAAAATATCATTAAATATTTTAGTAAGAAAGACAGTGCAACCGTCATTGCTGTTTTTACTAATAATTCAAAAGCCAAAGTGATTGAAAGAGCCAATAACTTACAGGTTCCCTCAGAAATTTTCTCTAAAGAGGAATTGTTTGAAAGTAAAGTTTTACAAAAGTTAAATGGCATTGAACCCGATTGGATTGTTCTCGCTGGATTTTTATTGAAATTACCCGAAACTATCGTTAAGCAATATCCCAATAAAATCATCAATATACATCCTGCCTTGTTGCCCAAATACGGCGGAAAAGGAATGTACGGAATGAACGTGCACAAAACCGTTGTCGAAAATCAAGAAAAAGAAACCGGAATCACCATTCATTTTGTCAATGAAAATTACGACGAAGGCAACATTATTTTTCAGAAAAGCGTCCCTTTATCTGCAACAGATACTGCAGAAAGTGTCGCCGAAAAAATACACGAACTCGAACAACGGTACTTCCCCGAGGTGATCGAAAAATTGTTAACCTCTAACCTCTAACTTTGAACCACGACGTACATATTTACACGGATGGCGCTGCCAAGGGAAATCCTGGTCGGGGCGGTTACGGCGTCGTTATGGAACTCGTGGGTACCCCCCATAAAAAGGAATTTTACCAAGGGTTTCGCCATACGACCAACAACAGAATGGAATTACTGGCCGTAATCGTGGGTCTCGAAAAGCTGAAAACCCCTAATATGAAAGTTTTAGTTGTATCCGATTCTAAGTATGTGGTCGATTCTGTAGAGAAAAAATGGGTGCTAGGCTGGGAAAAAAAAGGTTTCGCCGATAGAAAGAATGCAGATCTATGGAAACGGTTCTTAGTAGCTTACCGAAAACACCGAGTCGATTTCCAATGGATCAAAGGCCACAACAACCATCCTCAAAACGAGCGTTGCGATGAATTGGCCGTGATGGCATCGATGCAAAAGGACCTTTCTATAGATGTTTTTTATGAGAAGGAGGAGGAGAAGTTGTTGTGAAAGAGATTGATTTCTAAATTTGTTTACCGGCAATTGCTCCCTAAAAGGGGAATAATCGGCATAGGATTTTATTACAGGGCTACCAGCTACTTTCTGGATAACCGCCCGCACATTGCCCAGATGGTCGGTAATTAATTATGTACCAGCTGCGCAAAGTATTCACTTTTTAGCAATGTGCTGCGCAAACGTCTCCTGACTTTGCGCCATAGTATTACCCAATCTGGTGCTCGATTGCATCGAGTACCCGCTTACGTCTTTAAGCCAAATAAAGCGTTTGAAACGCGGCTCTTCTCGTTTGTTTTTTAATATTACCAATTTAGGATGTGAAATTCATATAATACATATATAATAGCCGATATTATTGATAATATACCTGCAAGATATCCTTGAAGTGAAGTGCTTAAAAACATATCTGTTTTCCTTGTTTTATATGTCCATCGAAATACTACAATCCCAAAAACAACACCGAAAACCCCTATTGCTAAAACTTTTAATGTTTCCATCATAATTATAATTTACTATTTCTTCTCAGGAACAATGATATTCTGAATTGCTTCAATAGTCTTATCATTGGCAACCTTTTGAACTTGTCCAGCAACTACGCTACCAGCAGATTGGTCAACAACACTACCAGCCGCTTTTCCTGCTGCCATACCAGCTATCCCAGAAACGACACCTACACCATCTTTTTGAAGACCACTACCTGCAATTTTTGATACTGAACCAACTTTCCCCATACCTTCACCAATTTCAAAAATTCCTATACCTATTGGTGCCAATGCAGGGCAAAACATACTTGAAGCTGTAACGGCTATTCCTGCACCTTCTACATAAGTACTACCTTCGCTTAAAAAATTACCTGCGTTTTTTAAATCACCACCAAGTGCATCTGCACTAAATTCATAATTTGGTACTGGTTCTGCAGGTTTTGTTATTTCTCCACTAACTTTTGCTGCTGCTATTTCGGTAGGATTTGCGTGATCTGGAGCTGTTTTTACTATTCCATTACTGCTATCAACCCATTTTGCATTTGGCATCATCGTAACTGTACTGGTACTACCACTCACGCCGCTGGCGTGAACATTATTCGTCTTTCCATCTGAATAACCACTATAACCAGCTGCTTTTGCTTGTGCTGCTGATGTGATATCGCTTCTCCAATTCCATTGTCCACCTCCTGTATCGACCCAATCATTAGGACCCATCCCGTCAGGATCTGTAAATCTCATCGGGTTGTCAAAACAATAATTGTAAGGAGACCATCTACGCATTTTCTCCGCTAGTGGGTCAATAGTACTCCAACCAGCTCTTGCTGGGTCGTACATTCTAGCTCCATAGTCATACATGTTAAGCCCCAGCTCATCTTGCAGTTCTTTCCCGTTGTACTTATACTTCTGTCCTTGTGCATTTCCATTTCCATAAGCTGTTGTAGAATTGTATCCTTTTTGTTTCAACCCAAAAGGATAATAATTGTTTTCCTCTACAATTTCACTGCTGTTTACTACTCCGTCATTGTTACTGTCCCCGTAACTCAAACGTACATTACCCAAATGATCTTTGTATTGGTAAATTTATGAAAAAATTCCATTGTTATTCGCAACATAACCTTCGGGTTGCGAGAAAAATTTCATAAGGCCTCCTTCATAGTTGAATCCTCCAGCATAATCTGTGGTAATGCCGTTTACTATTTTTTGCTGTTTAACCCCCGTGGCATCATAAACATAATTAATAGTGCCTCCCGTCATCACGACTTGCGTAGGTAAATTGAGGTAGTTGTAGGTTATGGAACTTATCCCTTTGTTGAGATCGGTAATCATATTTCCATTGGCATCATAGGCATATTCCGTGGGAGAGTTGCTGCCGTTCTTAAATCCTTCGGTGCTGCCTGAGCTGTCTTCCACTTTGGTGAGTTTGTTGCCGCCATCATAGGTATAGACCAGATTGTCCATGGTGCCAAAAATGGTGGCAGCAGCATCGGTATTCCCCATTCGCAGCAGGCTCATAATGTTTCCGTTCTTGTCGTAGCTTAAACTCTCATTGTATCGGTTTGGGGTAAGACTGGTATTGTCTGTGGCGGCAGTTAGTCGGTTCAGCGCATCATAAGTATAGTTATAGTTCTTTAAACCCGTGTCCGTATTGGCTGTTTTCCAAAAAGTTTGACTGATGTTGCCGTTGTATAATGGCGTTCCTGTTGATGGGTTATTGTAACTAATCTGGAATCCAAACAAATCTCCTGAACCCAATGTAATGCTGGCATTACTGGTATCGGTATCATTTATCCCTTTGAGCCATCCTCGAATGTTGTAGGTATAATCTACGTTTTGCAAACGGTTTTGAATGGTTTTTCCCCCAGCTGCGCAAAGTATTCACTTTTTAGCAAAGTGCTGCGCAAACGTCTCCTGACTTTGCGCCATAGTATTACCTAATACCTGATAATTCCAGCATTAGGTTTTTATTATTTCACCAGCTGCGCAAAGTATTCACTTTTTAGCAATGTGCTGCG
>CAIOTL010000010.1 GCA_903861155.1 uncultured Bacteroidota bacterium | reverse complement strand
TGTCTGAGCCAACGCAACTAAATCAATGTCTTGTTCCAATAATAGGGGAATCGCTTTCTCCTGTACTTCGGTCGGATTCTCAAATCCTAGATCGATAATCGCACGTTGTAGCGATTCACTCAATCCTAATTGTTCAAATTTATTCATATATGTTTTTAAAATTTGGTGCAAAATTACGGTTAAATAACGAGATAATCTAATGTAAAATTCAGATTTAATTTTTTATTGTTATTTGAAAATCAATCAGTTAGTTTTTCAAGAAAGCTATAAGTTGTTCCGTTGCCTTGCCACGATGGCTGATTGTACCTTTTTTTTCGAGCGAAAGTTGTGCAAAAGTAACCTCATAACCCTCGGGTTTGAAGATGGGATCGTAGCCAAAACCCTGATTTCCTGTTTTTTCCATAGTGATTTCGCCTTTAGCAAATCCTGTAAAAAGATGCTGGTTGCCGTTTAAGTTTAAGGCAATTACGGTCTTAAAATGAGCTTTTCTGTTGGTTTTATTGGATAAAGCATCCAATAATTTATCCATATTGTCTTCAGAATTGCGTTGTTCGCCAGCATATCGAGCTGAAAAAACGCCTGGTTTGCCGTTTAAGGATTCCACTTCCAGTCCGGTGTCGTCGGCAAAGCAATCGTAACCATATTTTTTGCTGATATAATTGGCTTTCATAATGGCGTTTTCTTCGATGGTAGCAGCCGTTTCCGGAATTTCTTCGTAACAACCGATACTTTCCAGACTGATGATTTCAATAGTTGAAGGAAGCATTTGCTGGACTTCGAGGATTTTATTTTTGTTATCGGTAGCGAAAACGAGTTTCATTTTTTGTAATTTTGTTGAATCAAGGATGTAAAGATATGAAGTTTTGAAAAGATTATATAGTAAGGTTTTACTTATTTATGGCAGTGATTTTGGAATAAATTATTTGTCCAACTTCAAAGTTTGACTTTTTATTGTTATTATTGTACCTTAAATAAAAAATGTATTGCGATGAAAAAAACAAGTATTTTATTTATATCTGCTTTAGTTTTAGGGATTACTTTTGCTTCATGTAGCAAAGATAATTTGCCAACTGTTTCAGCTTCAATTGAAGGGAAATGGAATTTCAATAAGACAAGCTTTACTCAAAGTGGTATAACAACTCCCGAAGTTGATTATTCTGGAAATCAGGCTGGATGTAGTAAAGATTATATTGATATTATTGCTGGTGGTGTTGTAAATTCAGGAAATTATGTTTCTGGTTGTACATTGGTTCCAGATACAGGAACCTGGACGCAAACCGGAAATAATGTCACGGTATCGGTTCCAAGCATAAGTATGACGGGAACTTTTGAAGTAGTAAGTCTTACAACGACAGAGTTGAAGTTAAAAATCACAACCACACAAAATGGAGTAACCTTCACAATTAACCAGTCTTTCACGAAAGCATGATATCGAATGGTTTTTTGGTTTATAACAAAGTCGACAATAACTGTTGGCTTTTTATTTTTAATTTATCAAAACTAGAGTATAAGTCAATAATGGTTAATCAGAATTTACAATTGGAGGTCTGTATAAAGTCCTCCTTTTTTTTGTTTTATTGATTCATGAATTGATAGGTTAATTTATTGTTAAAATGCTTAATTTCAGATTTTTGAATTAAAATAAATTGTAAATTTGATTGTGGTTTTGATTAATTACTTGAGTATTTCAATCTGAACAGAAAAGATTATTCAATAGTCAGCTGTCGAAAGGCAATAAGTTGATAATGGTAAATCAAAACCTACAATCGGAGGCCTATTAAAGGCCTCCTTTTTTGTGGAATAAATTTAACTATACCGCAACCTCACATAAACATGTTTGATTCCTTTTTTGTCGGATTCTCTTTCGTCGATTTCCAGAATATCTGTTAGGGATTTCAGCATTGGCGTTAGTTTTGAAAATCCATAATTTCTTGGGTCAAATTCTGGTTTTTTCTTCACGATGAGGTTTCCAACATCTCCAAGGAATGCCCAACCATCATCATCGCCAATGGCTTCGAGTGTGTCTTCGATGAGTTCTATAGTTTGATTATCTATTTTATTGAGCGGTTTTTGTTCTGTTTTTTCGGCAGTTTTTGTAGTTATTTTTTCTACAATTTTTTTAAATTCTGTAGAATGCATTATGGCAGGTTTCCGAATTTTCTTTTTGATAGCTCCTTCAAGAACCTCTATATAAACAAATCTATCGCAGGCAACGATAAAGGAATTCGGAGTTTTCTTTTCTCCTATTCCAATAACTTTCATTCCAGATTCTCTCAATCTGATAGCCAATCGAGTGAAATCGCTATCGCTGGAAACAATGCAAAAACCATCGACTTTGTCGGAGTACAACAAATCCATGGCGTCGATAATCATGGCAGAATCCGAGGAATTTTTGCCAACGGTGTAACTGTATTGCTGAATTGGAGTGATGGCGTGTTCCAACAAAACGCTTTTCCAACCACCTGCATTGGGTTTCGTCCAGTCGGCATAAATGCGTTTTGTGGTTGGCGTTCCGTATTTTGCGATTTCTTCCATCATTCCTTTTACATTGCTATAAGGAACATTGTCGGCATCAATGAGGACGGCGAGTTTTAATTCTTTGGTATCTTGTGACATATAAATATAGTGTTCAGTACTCAGTGATGAGTGTTCAGTAACCAAATGTACAAAGTTTCTCGATAAAACAAATATCTAGTCCTTATAGAAAATGAAGTTTTACTACAAATAAATGATTACTTAAGTTGCTTTTAGGAATGGGTACGAAGTCGGGAGACTTCGCACAGCAACCACGATTTTACATGAACGGTCGGTTTTTAAAGAACACTTAGGAGAGCGGGCTGCTCTGCGATGGTTTCCCGACCTCGCATCATAATTAAACATCTCGAACTTTGCTCAAATATACAAAGTTTCTCGTTAAAAGAATGCCTAGCCCTGATAGTAATGGAAATCCTTTTTTTGAGAAAAGCTATTTTTTCCTGACGTTGCAGAACGACCAAAGAAAGTTCCTGCAAAGTCTTAGAAAAAAATATTTTATGAAAAAAGATTGCAATGGAAAGCAGGAAATTGCTCCAGATTGCCACGTTCCTCGCAATGACAATTTGGTTTTTTTTAATTTGCATATATTTATGATAAGCCAGATTAAATAATTATTTTTGCATCCTCTTAAAAAATATAATACCTCAATATTAATATGGTAAAAGATTTATTCGAAAGAATTCAAAACAATAAAGGACCACTAGGGAAATGGGCTTCGCAAGCTGAAGGTTATTTTGTTTTTCCAAAATTGGAAGGTGAATTAGGTCCAAGAATGAAATTTCAGGGAAAAGAGATTTTGAACTGGAGTTTGAACGATTATTTAGGATTAGCGAATCACCCCGAAGTGCGGAAAGCGGATGCTGAAGCAGCCCTTGAATATGGAGCGGCTTACCCAATGGGCGCACGTATGATGAGCGGTCACACGAAATATCACGAACAATTGGAGCAGGAATTGGCTGTATTTGTAATGAAAGAATCGGCTTATTTGTTGAATTTTGGTTACCAAGGAATGGTGTCGATTATTGATGCTTTGGTGACTCGAAATGACGTAATCGTGTATGATGTTGATGCACACGCTTGTATTATTGATGGTGTTCGTTTGCATAGCGGAAAACGTTTTACGTACAAGCATAACGACATTGAAAGCATGGAGAAAAACCTGCAACGTGCCACAAAATTAGCGACTGAACAAGGAGGAGGTATCCTTTTTATTACCGAAGGTGTTTTTGGAATGCGAGGTCAACAAGGAAAGTTGAAAGAGATTGTGGAGATGAAAAAGAAATACAATTTCCGATTATTGGTTGATGATGCGCATGGTTTTGGTACTCTTGGAAAAACAGGTGCTGGAGCAGGCGAGGAGCAAGGCGTTCAGGATGATATTGATGTTTACTTTTCGACTTTTGCAAAATCGATGGCGAATATTGGTGCTTTTGTAGCTGCTGATACAGCAATTATAGATTACTTAAAATATAATTTACGTTCGCAAATGTTTGCCAAAGCGTTGCCAATGATTCAAACAATTGGTTCATTGAAACGATTGGAATTGTTGCGTAATTCATCGGAGTTAAAAGATAAACTTTGGGAAAATGTAAATGCGTTACAAAACGGATTGAGAACCAAAGGATTTAATATTGGCGATACAAATACATGTGTAACACCCGTTTATCTTGAAGGAAGTGT
>CAIOTL010000009.1 GCA_903861155.1 uncultured Bacteroidota bacterium | reverse complement strand
CTAATGGTAAATGTAGAAAATAAAAAAGCTACTTCCGAATGAAAGTAGCTTTTCTATAGTTTGATTTTGTGAATTATTTCTTTTTCAAGAATTCATCAACTGCTTCAGGAGCCATAATAGATTCTACGAATGTATATGCACCAGTTTTTGGAGATTTTACCATTTTAATCGCTTTTGATAATCTCTTAGATGCTGTTTGTAAGGATGCTACGGTTTTCTTTGCCATGACTAATAATGTGTTATTTGAAACTTTAAATAAAGTTTCTAATTATTTAATTTCTTTATGAACAGTTACACGTTTCAAGATTGGATTAAATTTTTTAATCTCTAATCTGTCTGGAGTATTCTTTTTGTTCTTGGTTGTTATGTATCTTGAAGTTCCCGCAACACCTGATGTTTTGTGTTCAGTACATTCTAAAATTACCTGGATTCTATTGCCTTTCTTTGCCATCTTGCTATTTATTTATTTTGGAAAAAGATTATTTAATAAATCCTTCTGACTTAGCTTTTTTCAAAACTGCAGCGATTCCATTTTTGTTAATTGTTTTTACCGTGGATGCCGCTACTCTTAGAGTAATCCATCTATCTTCTTCTGGAAGATAAAAACGCTTTTTAACTAAGTTTACAGAAAATTTTCTCTTAGTTTTATTCATAGCGTGAGAAACGTTATTTCCTACCATCGCTCTTTTACCCGTAAGGTCACAAACTCTTGACATTATTCTTATCTTTTATCGTTATCTAAAATCAGGGTGCAAAGAAAAGAAAAATAAACGGATGAAGCAAAAAATTAAAGCACATTTTTCAAAATTTCTTTCCGCAATATTTCCATACTCTTGATCACAGTTCTATCTATCACTTTTTCACGGGGTTGACCAAAATTAAACGCTGACACAATCACATTATTAGGCGTAGCCAATGCAATAAAAACGGTTCCAACCTCGGCTTTTGATTCCCCTTTCGTTGGTCCGGCATTTCCGGTAGTGGCAATGGCGTAGTCGGTTTTCATTATGCTTTTCACATTGATTGCCATTTGCTTTGCA
Source organism: uncultured Bacteroidota bacterium (assembly GCA_903861155.1). GTDB lineage: Bacteria > Bacteroidota > Bacteroidia > Flavobacteriales > Flavobacteriaceae > Flavobacterium. The sequence goes on along the minus strand of CAIOTL010000009.1, from coordinate 11,959 downwards.
ACTTCGGCACTTACCACGGAATACTCATTTATCAAATTTTCAGGAATTCCCAAAACAGAGATTTTAGTTTCGGTTGCATACGAAACCACACTTCCTTTAAAATAATTAGAGGCACCGGAAACCGAAGTTAAAACCTGAGCTATTTTTCCACCCGTGCAACTTTCAGCAGTCGAAATGGTTTTTTTTTGCTGTTTCAAAAGGTTTCCTATCACAGTTTCTAGAGGTTCATCGTCGTCAAAACCCACAATAATGTCACCAATGATTTTCGCTAAGGAAACTACATTTTCTTCTATGGATTTCTCTAACAATTCCTTGTCAATTCCTCTTGCCGAAAGACGCAAACGAACTCGACCAGGACTTGGCAAATAAGCCAGTTTAATGAATTCAGGTAAATCATTTTCCCAATTTTCAATTCGTTCGGCCACCATACTTTCGCCTTGCCCGTAAGTAAGTATTGTTTTGTGAAGAATATAAGGGCGTTTGTATTCCCGAACTACTTTGGGGATGATTTCGTTTTCGACCAAATATTTCATCTCGAAAGGAACTCCAGGAAGCGAAATAAACACGGTATTTTCTTTCCTCATCCACATTCCTGGCGCAGTACCCACTTGGTTATGAAGTACGGTACATTTAGAAGGAACGAGTGATTGGTCTTTGTTAATTTGAGTGATGGGTCGTTTGTAAAAACCTTCGATAAGTTGTGTAACATGTTGAAGAACATCATCATTGACAACTAATTCATCTTCAAAATAATCACAAAAAGTTTTTTTGGTAATATCATCTTTTGTAGGCCCAAGACCACCAGTAATAATAACCAAATCGACTTTGTCTTGAAGCTTTTTAAAAGTTTCCAAAATGTGTTGCTTATTGTCACTTATTGAAATCATTTCGTTAATCTCAACACCAATTTTGTCAAAGGATTTAGCAATAAAAGCCGAATTCGTATCGACGATTTGTCCGATTAAAATTTCGTCGCCAATAGTTATTATCGTTGCTTTCATTTTTGATTTTAGAATTTAATGGTTTTTCAACTATGACCGTAATCTGAACTAGCCCAGACCTGTCTACCGACAGTTAAGGGAAAATGGAAAGCTTTTTTTTTGGCAAAAATTGCTGTTTCCTTTTTATGAAAATAAAAAAGAGCGACCAACGGAAGCTCCTCTTTAATTTTTTTTAGAAAAAAGTAATTTTCAAAAAAACTTGAAACATACAGCAGGATTAGCTCACTACAAATCGAAATCTTTCTTCAGTTCCTTAACCGCATCATTTACTTGATTTTTGATACTCTTAAAAGTTTCCTTGATTTCTTTCTTTTCTCCTTCAGCTTTTGTCCAAGCTTCAACTTGTAGAATTTCTTCGAAAGCTACCTTTAACCCAAGCAAATCTAGCGTGGGTTTCATTTTATGCGCATAAGCATAAGCGTGTTTATGATCTTTCTTTTTGATTCCTTCCTTGATTTCCAATAAATCCTCAGGAACTTCTGTAACAAACAAGGTTACGATTTGCATAACAAATTCTGGGTCATTGTCTGAAAGTGCGTACACTTTTGCTAGGTTGTAATGTAGTGCCATTATTTTATCTGTATTCTTAATAGTTTATTTCCTTCTAAAAATCCTTCTAAAACATCACCCGGTTTCACGACTGCCACTCCTTCGGGAGTTCCAGTGAAAATTATATCACCAATTTTTAATGTGAAATATCGAGAAATAAATGAAATTAGTTCATCAATCTTCCATAACATGTGACTGGAATTGCTTTTTTGGACACTTTTATTATTGTTCGTCAATTCAAAAGTAATATTTTCCAATGAATTAAATTGCTTTTTGGACAAAAATTCTCCAATAACCGCAGAACCATCAAACGATTTCGCTTTTTCCCACGGCAATCCTTTCGATTTTAATTGCTCCTGCACATCACGAGCCGTAAAATCAATCCCTACGCTAATTTCGTCATAATACTTATGGGCAAACTTGGCGGCGATATGTTTTCCAACTTTGTTTATTCGCACAATAATTTCGATTTCGTGATGAATATCATTTGAAAATTCCGGAATTACAAAAGGATGTTGCTTCAATAAAACTGCCGAATCGGGTTTCATAAAAATAACCGGTTCCGTTGGCCGTTCGTTTTTCAACTCCTCAATATGATTGACATAATTCCTACCGATGCAAATGATTTTCATAATCTTGAATTCGAAAATTAATTGAATTTATTATTTAATTTTCTCAACTTAATTGCCGTCAAAACTTTCTTGGTATATAAAGGAAAATCGGCATTTTGTATCCAACTGAAATAACCCGGCTCTGTTTCCAGAACTTTATCGACTTTTACACCTTTGTGCTTCCCGAAGGCGAAAATTTCATCATTATCGTCGTCAAAAGCTATCATTCCTGCAAAATCGGCTATCTTTTTTCGCGTGGTAAACTCTGAAAGTGATTTTATGTCGTTTGTCAATTCAGGATAACGATCTAGTTGCGCTTTCATAATCTCGTATGTCGCCATCGTATCCGCTTCGGCAGAATGCGCGTTTTCGATTTTTTTGTTGCAATAAAATTTCAATGCCGCGCTCAAAGTTCTTTCTTCCATTTTATGAAAAATGGTTTGTACATCGACTGAAACTCGATTTTTCATATCAAAATCTACTCCCGCACGAAGCAATTCTTCAGCCAACAATGGAATATCAAAACGATCCGAATTATATCCTGCCAAATCTGAATCTTTAATCATGTTGTAAACTTGCGAAGCCAATTCGTTGAATGTGGGTTCGTTAGCCACTTTTTCATTGCTGATTCCATGAATGGCAGTGGATTGTGGCGGAATTGAAATAGTGGGATTGACTAACCATGTTTTGCTTTCTTTATTTCCGTTGGGAAAAACCTTGAAGATTGATATTTCAACAATTCGATCTTTGGCGACATCAATTCCTGTGGTTTCAAGATCGAAAAAGCAAATTGGTTTATTAAGCTTGAGCTCCATTTATAAATTTTAGAATGACAAATATATCTTTTTGAACGTACTGTTTATCGATTATTTAAAAAAGTTTTATACAAAATTAAAAATCCGACGGATCCCTAAAAAACACTCGGATTTAATAGTTTAAAGCATATCAAAAATTAAAAATCGCTATCCACATCAAACGCTTCCAAATATTCAGCAACTCGTTTCACGAAACTTCCGCCCAAGGCTCCATCCACAACACGATGGTCATAACTGTGCGAAAGAAACATTTTTTGGCGAATACCTATGAAATCGCCTTCGGGAGTTTCGATAACGGCCGGCACTTTCCGAATGGCTCCAAGAGCTAAAATTCCCACTTGTGGCTGATTGATAATTGGCGTTCCAAAAACGCTTCCAAAAGTTCCCACATTGGTTACCGTATAGGTTCCTCCTTGCGTATCGTCTGGTTTTAGTTTTCCTGTTTTGGCACGGTTTCCTAAGTCATTCACGGCTTTTGCCATTCCTACCAAATTCAATTGGTCGGCATTTTTAATAACCGGAACAATTAGGTTTCCATTGGGCAATGATGCCGCCATCCCGAGGTTTATATTTTTCTTTTTGATAATAAAATCACCCTCAACGGCAATATTCATCATCGGAAAATCCTTCAATGCTTTGGCGACAGCCTCCATAAAAATAGGAGTATAGGTCAACTTTTCGCCTTCTCTTTTTTCGAAAGCAACTTTAACTTTCTCTCTCCATTTTACAATATTCGTTACGTCAACTTCTATGAATGATTGTACGTGCGCCGAAGTTTGAATTGACGCCACCATATAACCTGAAATCAGCTTGCGCATTCGGTCCATTTCGATGATTTCGTCGCCTCCGTTTACCGAAACTGGTGTTGATTGACTTGCGTTTTTTTGCACCTCGTCTCTCGACTGCGCTTGGAATGGCACACTTGGTGCGACAATAGCTTGTTCGCTTATGGCTCGTGGTTTATGCCTATTGGCTATATGTTTTAAAATATCCTCTTTCGTAACTCTTCCTTCTTTTCCGGAGCCTGAAATGTTTTCTAATTCAGCAACGGAAATACCTTCTGATTTGGCAATATTTTTGACCAATGGAGAAAAGAATCTTTCGGAATCAGAGAAGTTATTTGGAGCAGAAACGGCATCCTTTACAACTTCAATACTTTTTTCTATTGCTGCAACTTCAACCGGAACAACGACTTCTTGTTTTGCCGTTTCCGAAACCGAATCGCCTTCCGTTTCGATGATGGCAATGGTTTGCCCCACTTGAACCAAATCGTCTTTCGTGAACAATTGTTCCACTAAAATCCCCGAAACTTCGCTTGGTACTTCGCTATCGACTTTGTCGGTAGCGATTTCAAGTACAGCTTCATCGGCTTCGATTTTGTCGCCCACTTGTTTCAACCAATTTGTGATAGTCGCTTCCGCAACACTTTCTCCCATTTTCGGAAGTTTTAATTCAAATCTTGCCATATTGTTACCTATGAAGGGGGTTTTAATTTTATGCTTGCAAAATTAGTGATTATTTTTAGTTTTAGCCACGAAATAGACAAATTTACACGAATTGAAAAATCTGAAAATTGTATTTATAAATCCGTGATCTTGACAACTTCTCCCCTGTCAAAACTACTATTGCTACCAATCACAAAATCAGATGATTTAGGAAGAATTTTAAAAGAAAAACCCTTGTTTGCATTGGCTTCGAAGGCTTGAATTATCGCCTTGAAAGTGAGATAATTTTGGTCAAAAATAATCTCCGCAGTTGCATTTTTCGAAAACGATTGCGCTAAATCGTAACGTTTTACCGGTTTTCGAAATTGATTTTCTAATTTTTTCTTCAAAAATTCGTCGTCAGAAATCAGAATATATTTAGCTGGCGATGATTTTGGCTTGGGCTTTCCCTGAAACCTTTTGACTAATGAGAAAAATACAATTCCTATTTTCATAAAAAAAGCAAACAAAAAGGACACTCTGAAATGCTTTTTATAGAAGAAATTCATCGCTTCCTGAAAACGTTTCATATACGTTTCGTCCTTAATCGTGCTTTCCCCTTTATAATGGATGACCGAAGTTTCGTGAAAATAATAATTGGACTTTCCTTTTTTCAACGCCATATAAGACAAATCGATGTCGTCTGAATACATAAAACAATTTTCGTCGTAACCTCCAATTTCGTTATACAAATCCCGCTTCATCAACATAAAAGCTCCCACGAGAATATCGACTTTCCCAGTTTCGTTTTCCGATAAATGTTGGGCATAATATTTCCCGAATGTTTCCGGAAAAAGTTTGTACAAACTTGTAATTTTGGTAAATGCCACAAATGGCGTCGGAATTCCTCGTTTGCTTTCCGGCAAGAAATTCCCAGTTCCGTCAATGAGTTTGCAGCCAATAATTCCAAGGTCTTTTTGTTTTTTGGCGAAAGCCAGCACTTTCGTGAAAGTATCTTCGGCAACCACTGTATCGGGATTGAGAATGCAAATATATTCACCTTTGGCTTGGCTTACCCCAATATTATTCCCTTTTGGGAAACCTGAATTTTCCTTATTTTCGATAAGTTTCACGTTCGGAAAACGCTTTTTCATCATCGCGCAACTGTCGTCAGTGGAATTATTGTCGACCACAATAATTTCCGCATCCATGCTTTCAAGTGCTTTTTGAACACTTAAAACACATTGTTCCAGAAAATAGCGAACATTGTAGTTAAGGATGATTACAGATAGTTGCATTTTCCAAAGGTATATTTTAAGTTGCAAAGTTTAAAATCAAAAACCTTACTTTTGCAAAAAATTACACTTGTGAATTACTTATCAGTAGAAAATATTTCGAAATCTTTTGGAGAGCGTACCCTTTTTAAAGACATTTCGTTTGGGATTAACAAAGACCAAAAAATCGCCTTTATAGCCAAAAACGGTTCCGGAAAAACCACCATAATGAACATCATTAACGGTTTTGACGAACCCGACACCGGCCAAGTCGTGCTTCGAAAAAGCATCCGAATGGCTTTCTTGTCCCAAGACAGTAAGTTGCAGGATGAATTGACCATTGAGGAGAGTATTTTCGCTTCGGATAACGAGAGTTTGAAAGTGATTGAAGCCTACGAAAAAGCATTGGAAAACCCCGAAGATGAAGAAGCCTACCAAAAAGCTTTCGACGGAATGGACCAACACAATGCTTGGGATTTTGAAACCCAATACAAACAAATTTTGTTCAAATTGAAGTTGGAAGACTTTAAACTGAAAGTAAAAAACCTTTCCGGTGGACAGAAAAAACGTTTGTCGCTTGCCATTATTTTGATTAATCGTCCCGACTTGTTGATTCTGGATGAGCCTACGAATCACCTAGACTTGGAGATGATTGAATGGTTGGAAAGTTATTTTGCCAAAGAAAATATCACCCTGTTTATGGTGACGCACGACCGTTTCTTCCTAGAACGCGTTTGCAATGAAATCATCGAACTCGACAACGGGAAAATATACCAATACAAAGGAAATTATTCCTATTATTTAGAGAAGAAAGAGGAACGCATCGCCTCCGAAAATTCGAGTGTGGACAAAGCCCAAAACTTGTTCGTCAAAGAACTGGAATGGATGCGCCGTCAACCCAAAGCAAGAACGACCAAATCGAAATCGCGCCAAGATGATTTTTATGACATCAAGGAAAAAGCACAAAGTCGCCGCCGCGAAAATGTGGTCGAACTCGAAATCAATATGGAACGTATGGGAAGCAAGATTATCGAATTGCACAAGATTTCCAAGAAATTCAAAGACCACGTCATTCTGGATAATTTCAGTTTTGATTTTCAAAGGGGCGAACGTATTGGAATCATCGGGAAAAACGGAACTGGAAAATCAACTTTTTTAAATCTTTTAACAGGTACTATTCCATTGGATAGTGGGAAAGTAGTCGTTGGCGATACCATCAAAATAGGGTATTATACTCAAAGCGGGATTAATCCAAAACCAGGTCAGCGCGTGATTGATGTCATCAAGGAATACGGAGAATTTATTCCGTTGATGAAAGGGCGATTGATTTCGGCTTCGCAATTGTTGGAAAGATTTCTTTTTGACTCGAAAAAACAGTACGATTTTGTCGAAAAACTGAGTGGTGGAGAATTGAAACGACTTTATTTGTGTACGGTTTTAATCCAAAACCCAAACTTCTTGATTCTGGATGAACCCACGAATGATTTGGATATTGTGACCTTAAACGTCTTAGAAAGTTTCCTTTTGGACTACCCGGGTTGTTTACTAGTGGTTTCGCACGACCGTTACTTTATGGATAAGATTGTCGATAATTTATTTGTTTTTAGAGGACAAGGCGAAATAGAAAATTTTCCTGGAAACTACTCCGATTTCAGAGCTTATGAAGACAGTGCCGATGTGGCCCAAAAAGAGGACAACAAGGCCGATAAGAAAGACTGGAAACACAACAATCCAACCGGAAACCTGACTTTCAACGAGCAAAAAGAATACCAGAAAATCGAGAGAGAAATCAAGGACTTGGAAATCGAAAAAGCAAAAATCGAACAACTATTTTCTGAAGGAAAAGTGGCCGATGGAGACATTTCGACCAAAGCCAAAGAACTGGAAAACATCAACAATAAAATTGATGATCGAGAAGAACGATGGTTTGAACTTTCTGCTAAAATAGAAGGTTAGAGCCTCCTATTTGTCATTTCGACGAAGGAGACTCGAGCGATAGCGATAGCGAACAGGCGAAGCAAGCCACATTCCGAGAGCAACTAATGTGATTTCTCCCTTTGGTCCAAATGACAAAGTAATACTAATTATTACTATACAACCCCAACACTTTTAGCGGTTATGCTGAAAATGTTGGGGTTGTTTTTTGTTATTAAAAAAGTAAGAAAAATTATAAAAAATAAATTATTTTAATGATTTGTAATCTTTAATACCCTACATTTATCAAAAATAAAAGTCTGAACTTTATCATACTAAGTAACCGCTCATTTTTGTTAATCTTCTTGGAGTTAAAAAATCATTTGGAGCTATTTTCGCTTTAGCAATTATGTTTATTCCTGCAGTTGTATCGTCGAGTGCAATCTTATTTCTAAACCAAAAAAAATAATTAAAGATAAAACAAGAACTGTTTAAAAGTATAAAAGCTGCTGGAAACAGCTAGAGTTTCGTTGCGTGCGTTCTCTGGTGCTCGATTGCATCGAGTACCTACTTAAATTAGAAGTCAAATCGTAGCGTTTGCAACGCGATTCTTTTATAAAAAACATTCCATTTAAGGAATTGTGATAACAAAAAACGAGCAAATTTACTCGGTTTTGTTTTATAGAGAAAACCCAGCTGGGCGAAGTCTCCCGACTTCGTACCCATTCTTATAAAAACCCAATCACTCGAATATGTCACATGCTGATACCCCAAATCATTCCAAAAAAAACAGGATCTAAACCTCAAAACATCCCAAGTTTGACGTCAGGAACTCCAAGTTTGGCGTTAGCAACGTCAAACTTGAGGTTTTTATTAGCTGCTAACCCCGAATGTTTGAATTGCGCAAGATTTTGGTTGTGGGCAAACTTAAATGTAGGTTTTGCTTTTGAAAGTTTTGCAAATCAGAAAAATTACGCTAATTTAGTAGCATACCTCGTTGATTCGAAACGTTGATATTCATTTGCAAATCCTAAAAGATGAAAACAAAACAAAACTACTTACCTATTATCATCCTTTTTGCTTATTGTTTTAGTTGGAGCACAACAGCACAAACTACTCTAATTAAAAAAGAGAATCGATGGAGTTTACTAGTCGATGGAAAGCCGTTTGTAGTTAAAGGGGTTACTTTTGGCTACGACAAAGACATAGAAAATTATGACACCTACTTTAAAGACCTACAATTTTTAGGCGTAAATACTATTAGGCTATGGGGTACCAATGAAAACACCGAAAAACTTCTTAATGCCGCCCAAGCTTATGGTATAAAAGTAATGATCGGCATCTGGATGAGACATGGACGTCCCGGTATGGAAGATGATGATAGTTTTAACTATCTGGAAGACAAAGCAGGGATGGAAGACATGTACAACAATGCACTTAAAACTGTCGAAAAATACTATAACCATCCTGCCTTGCTAACATGGGCTGTGGGTAATGAAGTCTATTTAAATATGGCAACCGACGCCGAAAAAGAAGCGTATTCTAAATTATTAGAGCGCATAGGTAAAAACATCAAAAAAATAGATCCTAATCATCCAGTAACTTCAGTAGAAGCTTGGACATACGGATTAGATTGGTGGCAAAAATGGGTGCCTTCGATTGACATATATGGCTTAAATAGTTATGGTGCGGGTGCAAATTATTTAGCGGCTGAATTAGAAAAAAGAGGTATTGATAAACCCTACATCGTTACCGAATTTGGCGTCACTGGGGAATGGGATATAAAAAACAAAAAAAATGGAATCGAAATAGAACCCTCTGACACAGAAAAATACGATGCCATAGCCAAAGGCTATCAAGACTGGATTAAAAACAAACCCACTTGTTTAGGGGTATATGTTTTTCATTATGCGAATGGGAACGATTTTGGCACGCCTTGGTTTATGACACACCATAACGGGATGCTTCGTCCACAATATTGGGCCATTAGAGAAGCGTATACGGGACAAAAACCTATTAATAACGTTCCTAAAATTGAAACTTTTCAATTACCTGATTCAGACATAAAAAGCGAAACATGGGTTCCGATAACTTTAAAAGTATCCGATATGGAAAACGACAGCTTAACTGTGAGTTTCTATTATAATCAACGAACGGGTGGTCGTAAAAGGAGAAATCAAATAAACAAACTTAACTTTAGAGGTACTTTAGCGAACGGATTTGAAATTCAATTGCCAAAAGAAAACGGTGCCATAAAAATATATGTAAATGTTAAAGATTCCTATAATAATGTAGGAATCGCTTCAAATTATATAATCGTTTTAGATGAAAATGCAAAAAATAAAAAAGGTGTCACGGCAAAAACGGAACTCCCATTTTATGTTTATAAAGATGGAGAGGATAGTCCATTTAGTCCCACTGGATTTATGGGAAACTACAAATCCATTTCGGTAAATGTCAATAATAAAGAGGAGGTGCAATCCGGAACCTCTTCAATAAAAATTAGTTATAAAGATGACCATGATTGGTATGGAATTGGTTTTGTCGACCCCCCAAATGATTGGGGTGATCATGTAGGAGGTTATGAAATAATTGGAGCCAAAACATTTAGTTTTTGGGCAAAAGCAAGTACAAACTTGACAGCAACTATAGGCTTTGGATTAATAGGTCAGGATAAGCCATTTCCAGATTCAACTAAAAAATCTATTGAAGTTAAATTAAATACCCAATGGAAAAAATACACTATTAATGTTAAAAAACTAGACCTTAGCTGTATTCGCTCCGGTTTGATTGTATTTTCAAGTAGTTATGGAACACCACAAGATATTTATATAGACAATGTAGTTTTTAAATAGTTATTGCAGCAGTCCTGAAGTAACACACAAGTGATGGTTTTTCTCTGGAATGAAAGCCCCCACTAGCACTAGCATCTTGCTTGTGCCCGCCAACGCAAACTATAAAAAGAGTATAGTTATTACAGCCCACACAGCTTTTAAAAATCTGAAGAGTGTTGGTATAAAAAAAGTAAATACTTTCAAACATTAATAGTCTCAACTCCTCGTATTTTACCAATAAAAAGAGTATTACAAAGTATTAAACTTAAACTTTTGCCCACCAATAGATGCCTCATACATAAGCCCCCCTTTTTGCATCGTGAACACCATAACACCATTGGTATACTTTACATTCGCCGAGGCGCCAGCCGTAACGGCCACCGCCGAAACTTGGGCAGAAAACTCGAAGCGGCTATCTTTAAACCGTTCCATTTCCTTTTTTGACTCAAAAAATAGCACCTCCCGATACGCTTGTCCGCCAGCCTGGAATCCTATGCTCAATTGCGTTAACTTTGCCATACCAACCAACTTGTTATGTTCATAAACAGCCCCATTGCCAGCGGCTCCTCCAATGCCGAATCCACCCTTGCCAATGTTGGGGAAAATGACATAGCCATATGCTCTTTCAAAAAGCCCTTTCATAAGAACATCCTTCACAATAAACTCTGCCTTTGCCGTATTACTATCGGCAATAATTTTGTTCTTTTTAGAATTCGATTGGCCTAATATTGGCCCAATGTGTATTGCAAAAGCCATTGTCATCACCCAAATAATATTAATTTTTTTCATATATTCTATCTTTTCCCATGCTTAAAGCAGTTGGGGTTAAATATTCACTTTCCTTTCGGTTAAAAATTGAACTTTGTAAGTACTAAACCAACTTTAAAGTTTCTTAAAACCAAAATCTTGCGAAACTCTAGCCGTTGATGGTAGTGTTTATTTTTTTATTATTTTGTAATTTAAAATTTTGCCTTCAAAAGTTACCGTTAGTATATATATTCATTTTGAAAGTTTTGCATATTTATTTCTGAAACATCTCCCTTCTTTTCTAAAAGAATTCTTCCATTACTATCTACTATCTTTATTTTTTGAATGTTATAACCTTGAATGTTATTTATAAACAAAATATTATTTACTGGATTTGGATAAACTTCAAATGGATTATTCGAAAATTCTTCTATTCCTAATGGCAAACAACTAACTTGAAATGGCAAATTTTGCGTGTTATTATTTGAATTGCCTGTATTTGTCCCATTGGCTAGTTGACATTAAAATTCCAGCCCCAATTCCATAAAGTATTGTTTGTTTTAATTACAGCAGTATGTACCCCTTCTCCAGATATATAATTCCAATCAGTGTCTCTTCCAATTTGAGTAGGAATGTCTTTTGAAGTGTTGGTACCATCACCAAAGACATAAAAACCTTCACCCCAACCCCAAAGGGAGCCATCTGTTTTGATTGCTAAAGTATAATTACCATAAGCAGAAACTTTTTGCCAACATTGAGCGTTTTTTGTCAATGTCAATAAACACATTAT
>CAIOTL010000008.1 GCA_903861155.1 uncultured Bacteroidota bacterium | reverse complement strand
AACCTATCTGTTTCTGGATTTAGGGTTTGTTATTTTTGTATAATGATTTGTACCTTAAAATATTTATTAATAAGTTGGATATAAGTCTTTTATAATTTTTTAAAAATAGAATTTATGATTAAATTTGATAGGAATTTAATCATCATATTTATGAATAGTATTTATAGGGTAAATGTAAATAATACTTTTCAGTTTGACTTCGAACAGGAAAGTATTGGTCAACTAGATTCGGTAAGTGTTGAAGCCAATAAATTCCATGTTCTGCGTCAAAATATTTCTTACAAAATCGAACTTCTATCTTCGGATTTTAACAAAAAAACATATTCTGTCAAGGTAAATGGCACTATTTATAGGGTGCTTATTTCGAATCCACTGGATTTGCTGATTAAGGAAATGGGTTTTGACGGAGGACACGCCAAACAAATTAACGCCATCAAGGCACCTATGCCGGGATTAATTTTGGAAATTAATGTCTTGGTTGGACAATCGGTACAAGAAAATGATAGTTTGTTGATTCTGGGAGCGATGAAAATGGAAAACAGTTTTCTTTCTCCAAGAGACGGCGTAATTAAATCAATTTCGGTCAAGGTTGGAGATTCAGTGCTGAAAGGTCAATTATTAATTGAATTTGAGTAGAAGTATGAAAAAAATTCTGGTTGCCAATAGAGGAGAAATTGCCATTAGGGTGATGAAAACTGCACAAAAAATGGGCATTAAAACCGTGGCAGTATATTCAACTGCCGACAGGAATGCACCCCACGTGAAATTTGCCGATGAAGCGGTTTGTATTGGCGAAGCACCTTCGAGCCAATCGTATTTGATGGGAAATAAAATTATTGAGGTTGCCAAAGCTTTGAATGTGGATGCGATTCATCCCGGATATGGATTCTTGAGCGAGAATTCAGATTTTGCCGAAGAAGTCGAAAGAAATAACATCATTTTTATAGGTCCAAAGGCGAAAGCCATCCAGATTATGGGAAGCAAACTCGCGGCCAAAGATGCGGTAAAACAATATAATATTCCAATGGTTCCTGGCATAGATCACGCCATTACGGATATTGAAGAAGCCAAAAAAGCGGCGACTGAAATTGGTTTTCCAATCCTTATCAAGGCTTCGGCGGGAGGAGGCGGAAAAGGAATGCGCATCGTCGAAAACGAAAAAGATTTCGAATCTCAAATGAACAGGGCAATCAGCGAAGCGATTTCTGCTTTTGGTGATGGTTCGGTTTTTATCGAAAAATATGTGAATTCGCCCAGACACGTTGAAATTCAAATCATGGCCGACAGTCACGGGAATGTTTTGTATTTATTCGAAAGGGAATGCAGCATCCAACGACGCCATCAAAAGGTAATCGAAGAAGCTCCGTCTTCAGTTATAACGCCAGCAATGCGGAAAAAAATGGGCACAGCGGCCGTTTTGGTTGCTAAATCCTGCGATTATCTTGGTGCTGGGACAGTGGAATTTTTATTGGACGAAAAGCACAATTTCTATTTTCTCGAAATGAATACCAGATTGCAAGTGGAACATCCCGTTACGGAATGGATTACAGGAATCGATCTTGTTGAACTCCAAATTAAAGTGGCAAGAGGGGAGGAATTGCCGATGAAACAGGAAGATTTAAAAATTAATGGACACGCACTGGAACTGCGCGTTTATGCCGAAGATCCAATGAACGATTTTTTGCCTAGTGTGGGGCATTTAGATGTCTATCAACTGCCTGTTGGCGAAGGAATTCGTGTGGACAACGGTTTTGAACAAGGGATGGATATTCCTATTTATTACGATCCAATGTTGTCCAAATTGATTGCTTACGGCAAAACCCGTGAAGAAGCGATGCAAGTTATGTTGAAGGCAATCGAGGATTATAAGGTTGAAGGTGTGCACACCACTTTGCCTTTCGGAAAATTTGTTTTCGAGCACGAGGCATTTCGTTCCGGGAATTTTGATACCCATTTCGTAAAAAAATATTACGACGCCGAATCATTGAAAAACCAAATGGCCAAAGAAGCAGAAATTGCTGGTCTTTTTGCTTTGAAACAACATTTTGAAAATCAAAAAATCGTTCGACTATCAACTCATTAAATTATGGACAAACTAATAAAAGTATTGAACGATAAAATTGCTGAAGCTTTTTTAGGCGGCGGACAAAAACGTATTGATAAACAACACGCCAACAAGAAACTTACAGCAAGAGAACGCGTCAATTATTTGATGGACGAAGGTTCTTTTGAAGAAATTGGGATGTTGGTTACGCATCGCACGACCGATTTTGGGATGGCCAAAGAAATCTATTATGGAGATGGTGTTATCACTGGTTATGGAACCATAAACGGTAGATTGGTTTATGTTTTTGCACAGGATTTCACGGTTTTTGGAGGTTCATTGTCCGAAACGCACGCTGAAAAAATCTGCAAAATTATGGATATGGCGGTAAAAATGGGTGCGCCAATAATTGGATTGAACGATTCTGGTGGTGCCCGAATTCAAGAAGGAGTTCGTTCCTTGGGCGGTTATGCCGATATATTTTATAGAAACGTCCAGGCTTCGGGAGTGATTCCACAAATTTCCGCCATTATGGGACCTTGCGCCGGTGGTGCGGTTTATTCTCCGGCAATGACTGATTTTACCTTAATGGTCGAAAACACGAGTTATATGTTTGTGACTGGCCCAAATGTCGTGAAAACCGTGACCAACCAAACCGTGACTTCTGAAGAATTGGGTGGAGCAATCACGCATTCAACAAAATCTGGTGTGGCGCACTGTACTTCGGTTAATGATGTGGAATGTTTGGAAGATATAAAAAAATTATTGGGTTATTTACCCCAAAGCAACAGGGAAGCACCACAAAATTTGCCGGTGGAATTAGGCGATGAAATACGGATGCAATTGTCGAACATTATTCCCGAAAGCACTAACAAACCTTATGATATGCTCGAGGTTATCAACGGAATCATAGACGAGGATTCGTTTTTTGAAATCCATAAAGACTATGCCGAAAATATCATTGTTGGTTTTTCAAGATTGGGAGGAAGAAGTATTGGGATTATTGCCAACCAACCTATGTTTTTGGCAGGAGTTTTAGGAGTGAAAAGTTCCAAAAAAGCAGCTCGATTTACCCGTTTTTGCGATTGTTTCAATATTCCGTTGTTGGTTTTGGTTGACGTACCCGGATTTTTGCCCGGAACCGATCAAGAATGGGAAGGAATCATCGTTCATGGGGCCAAATTATTATATGCCTTGAGCGAGGCCACAGTGCCAAGAGTTACCGTTATCACACGGAAAGCTTATGGAGGCGCTTATGATGTGATGAATTCGAAACACATTGGTGCCGATATGAATTTCGCTTGGCCCACCGCTGAAATTGCCGTTATGGGAGCAAGAGGAGCTAGTGAAATCATCTTCAAAAAAGAGATTAACGAAGCTGATGACCCTGCTGAAAAATTATTGGAAAAAGAAACGGAATATGCCGAGTTGTTTACCAATCCCTACAATGCGGCACAACGCGGCTTCATCGATGAAGTGATATTGCCGCAAGACACTCGCCGAAAACTAATAAAAGCATTTAGTATGCTCGAAAATAAAGTTAGCGAAAGACCCAATCGTAAACATGGAAATATTCCTTTGTAGTTTTAACTTTATAGACCTGACAGGTTTTTTAAAACCTGCCAGGTATGTTCTTCTTTTTTGTTTCAATTATTGGAACCAAAATATTTGTTATATTCGATAATTAATATCATTTTTATCGAATATTATAACATCCAATATGAAAGAAGATTCCAATCCGAATAAAGTAAATTCATTAAAACATGTGCTTTTTGGTAGTTTAATTGGCACCACAATTGAGTTTTTCGATTTTTATATTTATGCCAATGCTGCCGTTTTGGTTTTTCCGAAATTGTTTTTTCCAGGTTCGAATTCAACCGTTTCCATAATAGAATCGCTGGCGACTTTTTCTATTGCTTTTTTTGCGCGTCCTATTGGCTCTGCCGTTTTTGGACATTACGGTGATAAAATTGGACGAAAAACCACCTTGGTCGGCGCCTTATTAACGATGGGAATTTCGACCGTTGCCATTGGATTTCTTCCCACTTATGACAACATTGGAATCGTTGCTCCTTTATTATTGATGTTTTTCAGGTTTGGACAAGGCTTGGGACTTGGTGGCGAATGGGGAGGAGCTGTTTTATTGGCCATCGAAAATGCACCTCCTGGAAAACGGGCTTGGTATGGCATGTTTCCACAATTGGGTGCTCCCATTGGTCTGTTGCTTTCTGGCGGAACTTTTCTGTTGTTGAGCGACACCTTGACCAATGAACAATTTTTTGATTTTGGATGGAGAATCCCTTTCATTGCAAGTGCTGCTTTGGTCGTGGTTGGATTTTATATTCGGTTGAAAATTACCGAAACTCCTGCTTTTTTAGCTTCTTTAGAAACCAAGAAAGAGGTGCGAATTCCTTTGGTAGTGTTGTTAAAAGAGTATCGTAATCCCCTTATTTTTGGAACATTGGCTGCGGTAACAACTTTTGTGACTTTTTATTTAATGTCTGTTTTTACGTTAAGTTGGGCAACTACCGATTTGGGTTACACCAGACGTGATTTTCTTGTTATGCAGCTTTTTTCGGTTTTGTTTTTTGGAATATCGATTCCTATTTCGGCAATTTTAGCCGATAAATTGGATCGAAGAAAGGTCTTGATTCTTGTTACTGTTGCCATCGCCATTTTCGGATTGTTTTTCTCTGCGCTACTTGGTTCAGGAAATACAACTCTAATAACGGTTTTTTTGTGTTTAGGAATGACCTTAATGGGATTGACTTATGGCCCATTAGGAACTTTTCTTTCGGAACTTTTTCCCACGGAAGTGCGTTATTCGGGATCTTCGCTAACTTTTAACTTTGCGGGAATAATAGGTGCGGCTTTTGCGCCAATGATTGCCATTTGGATTGCCAAGAATTACGGACTTACTTACGTTGGGTTTTATCTTTCGGCTGCGGCAGTACTAACTTTTTTGTCGCTTTTGGTGATTAGCAAAAAGGAACATCAGTTTTGATGGAATGCCCTCTTTTTTAAAATTAAAAAAAATCAGGTGATATAGTTTTTATGGATAAAAGCGATAAAGTTATTTTTTGCAGTTATTTTTGCACAAAACAATTTCTTTGAAAACCAAAGTATTCCTCATTACGCCACCATTTACTCAGTTGAATACTCCGTATCCGGCAACGGCTTATATCAAAGGGTTTCTGAATACTAAAAATATTCCTGCAACGCAAGCCGATTTGGGTATCGAAGTGATTTTGGAATTGTTTTCGAAAAAAGGCTTGGCAGCTTTATTTCAATCTAACAACAATCAACCAATAACCGACAACTGCAAACGAATTCTAGCTTTACAAGACGAATATATTAAAACCATCGATTCGGTTATTGCTTTTTTGCAAGGTAAAAATCCAACATTGGCGTTGCAAATTTGCCAAGAAGATTATTTGCCCGAAGCTTCAAGATTTTCTCAATTGGAGGAATTAGATTGGGCTTTCGGAACGATGGGAACTCAGGATAAAGCCAAACATTTGGCGACTTTATATCTCGAAGATATTTCGGATTTCATTGTCGAATGTGTCGATGCTAATTTTGGTTTCAGCCGTTATGCCGAACGTTTGGGCAGAAGCGCTAATTCTTTCGACGAATTATATTTGGCTTTGCAACAAGAACCCACTTATGTTGATACCCTTTTGATTTCAATTTTGAAGGAAAGAATAGAAACCATTCAGCCTGAATTATTCTTGATTTCAGTTCCTTTTCCGGGAAACTTATATTCCGCTTTTCGGTCTGCTCAATATGTAAAAAAACACCATCCGAATATTAAAATTGCAATGGGCGGTGGTTTTGCTAATACCGAATTGCGATCACTTTCTGACGCTCGAGTTTTTGAGTTTTTTGATTATATTACTTTGGATGACGGCGAATTGCCTGTAGAATTACTTTTTGAAGCAGTTTGTATACCCAAATCTTTTGAAGGACAATTCAAAAGAACATTTCTTTTAGAAAACGGAAAAGTAGTTTATAAAAATAATTCCATACTAAGCGACTACAAACAATCCGAAGTCGGTACTCCAGATTATTCGGATTTGCCATTGGATAAATACATTTCGGTTATCGAAATTGTGAATCCCATGCACCGAATGTGGAGTGATGGCCGATGGAATAAACTCACGATGGCGCATGGTTGTTATTGGGGGAAATGTACTTTTTGTGATATTTCGTTAGATTATATCAAAGTTTACGAACCCATTGCCGCCAATTTATTGTGTAATCGAATGGAGGAAATGATAGCGCAAACGGGCGAAAATGGCTTTCACTTTGTAGATGAAGCCGCACCCCCCGCTTTGATGCGAGCTTTAGCACTCGAAATTCTTCGCCGGAAATTATCGGTTACTTGGTGGACCAACATTCGATTCGAAAAAAGTTTCACTCGAGATTTGTGTTTGTTACTCAAAGCTTCTGGTTGTATTGCCATTTCTGGCGGACTTGAAGTGGCTTCGGACAGATTGTTGCAATTAATAGATAAAGGGGTGACGGTAGAACAAGTGGCAAAAGTCACTCGGAATTTTACCGAAGCTGGCATCATGGTTCACGCTTATTTAATGTACGGTTATCCAACGCAAACGGTTCAAGAAACCGTGGATAGTTTGGAAATGGTGCGGCAATTGTTTGAAGTTGGCGTTTTACAATCTGGTTTTTGGCATCAATTTGCCATGACAGCCCACAGTCCTGTGGGAATGTATTCGGAAAAATTTGGAGTTATGAAAGAAACTGAGACTATCGGAACTTTTGCCAATAACGACATTAATTACGTTGACAAAACAGGAATCGATCACGATCAATTCAGTTTTGGATTGAAGAAATCCTTGTTCAATTTTATGCACGGTATTTGCTTTGATTATGAATTACAGGATTGGTTCGAATTTAAAATTCCGAAGACAAAAATCCATCCTGATTTTATGGCGAATGTTTTAGAGGAAGAAGAAGATTTCAATATCAAACCAACTGCCAAAATCGTTTGGATTGGAGGGAAGCCGCATGTGGAACATTTCACCAAATCGAAAAAAGGAAATTCTTGGGCAATGATGACTCTGACTTTTCACGATAAGAAAGAAAGTTTTACAATTCAAACTAACAAAAATGAAGGGGAATGGCTGGTGGGAATACTCAAAAAAATATCGGTTTCCAATGCTAAAACCCTAAGTTTTCAGGAGATCAAATCCAGTTTTGAAACTCATTTAGAAGATTTTGAATTGTTTTGGTATTCTAAACCCGTACATGCTTTGAGGAATTTTGGATTGTTGACACTATAAAAAAAAACAGCATCATTCCTTGTTACTATTCAATGAATGATGCGGAATATTTAAAATGAAATTTGGTTTTATTTTATCCAAATTCTATCCATCGTAACGGTGTTGTGGCAACTATTGCAGGCTCCAGTAGTAATTGAAGAAGACATAAAGTTAGTGGTTGTACTTCCGGTTACCGAAGGATATAAGCCACCAGTAAAATCAATATTTCCCGAAGTATAGAAGTTTCCTCTTGCATCCACTTTAATAGTGTATTTTAACGTTCCTGAACCGTTAGGGCCAGTATAAAGATTTACAGTTGCGTTAGGGTAAGGAGTTAATAATACTTGATCGTAAACTGTTCCAGCTACTTGCCAAGCAGGAGCTTCACCTCCGCTAGGTTTATGGCAACTCATACAATTCATTCCCATGTTATGACTTTTATTGCTGCCGTTAGAACTACTAGTTCCGCCTGTATTTCCTGCAGTGGTTCCGGTTGTTGTTCCACTAGAATCATTCTCATTCTCCTGTTCACCATTAACAGTACTTCCACTACCAGCAGTAGTAGAACTATTGGGAGTATTATTTATCGGTTGATAAGGGTTTGGGATTGTGCAAGATTGCATAAGTGCAAAAAGGATAATGGCTGTAAATTTCGTTGTTAGATGGATTTTCATAATTGTTTAATTTGGCTTTAATTTAATTTTTATTTTAAGTCATTTCTATTAATTTGATTCGGATTCCAATGATTCAATTATAAAAAGAATTATTCTTGGATTGTT
>CAIOTL010000007.1 GCA_903861155.1 uncultured Bacteroidota bacterium | reverse complement strand
ATTAAAAAAAACCAAGACGTTTTTTGACTGTTTTGCCACCGATTGAGTAAATCCGTCCATCTCAAATTTATTGGCATCATATTGACCCAAATAGCTTTCATAAACAAAAGTCAAAAATAAATACGTTAGCAAAAACTTTCCTAAGAAAAGAAGAAACGGTTTATAGAGAATGAAATACTTTTTCAAAATGAAATTTTTAACAAATTTATATAAAATTAGACGGTAACATTTAAATACTTTTACAAAAAATCTATTTTTATGACTTTCGACCAACTACAACCAAAAGTAACCGAAATTACTTCAAATTCAATTCTTTCAAGAGACGAAAAGTTACTGAAAATTTGCACGCTTTTAAAAGAGTCGATTGAATATTACAATTGGGTTGGTTTTTATTTTCGCAACGGCAAAAAAGAAGAGTTGCTTTTGGGACCCTATGTAGGCTCGGCAACTGATCACACGATAATTCCTTTCGGAAAAGGGATTTGTGGGCAAGTTGCAGTTTCTAATACCAATTTTGTCGTTCCGGATGTTGCGGCACAAGACAATTATATTGCTTGCAGCTTCACTGTGAAGTCAGAAATTGTGGTTCCCTTGTTTGTAAATGGAGAAAACATTGGCCAAATAGATATTGACAGCCATGTTTTAGATCCATTTACGGCGGCTGACGAACGATTTTTAGAGTTTGTCAATCAAGAAGTGGCAAAGTTGTTTTAATAAATCCTATAAATCAAAAAGGCTACTTAAAAATTACTTTTCAGGCAGCCTCAAATGTGGTTTGCTAAAAGCTATTCTTAATTTTTCAAAACTTTGTAGGTTCCAGAGCCTAAATCAGATGAGACTTTTACAAAATAAAAACCAGCAGCCAATGCCGACAAATCGACATTAGTTTTTGCTTTATTTGGTTTTAGTCTTATCAATTCTTGACCGGAAAGACTGAAAACTTTAATTTCATTTAAAACTTTTTCCGAGTCCATTGAAATTATGTTTTCTGTTGGATTTGGATACAATTTAAAACCTTGAAGCTTGTGTTCTGCAAGACCGAGTGTTGCTGTTGTGAAAGATTTTGGCCCAGCCCAGCCACTTACCACTGTTTGATTATTACTGCAATCTTCTTTAACATAAAAATCATAATTCGTTCCTGGAGTTAGTCCATTGACATAATAAGAACTCATATTGACTTGTTGTTTTGTTCCTGAACCCAAAGCAAATCCTTGCAAACCATATTGAATCACGTAATTTGTTCCGATACCCGTCCAACCAAGATTAACGTCGGTAGTATTTATATTTGAAACTGTTAGACTAGTGGGAATTGGACATGCCAAAGAGGCAATAACGGGAGAACCTATGCAAACTCCCGTAAGCTGGTTGCCAGCATCATTAATGGAAAAGCGATACCGAAAGTTTAGCAATTGATTTGTGGTAAAGCTTGAAAAGTCAAAATATAATTTTACAGGATCATTTGTACAAGTACTGATAATGCCCTGTCCCCCTATTGGTGCATTTCCATCAGTCATTATATTCCAAGTGTTGTTATCTTCATCCCAATATTGAACAGTCAAAACATTAGTGGCTGTAACAGCATAGGAAATTGTAAAACTTATATTTATAGCCGTTTGCCCACCATCAAAAGCAGGTTTCAAACTGAAAACTGGCGAAGCAGTATATGCCGTATAGGCTAATCCTAGAGGACTTATCAGTGAGGAATCAAACTTAAAATTAGCATCCACCGAAGGATTTAAAACAAGTGCAGCAGGCGGTGTATATGTTCCACCAACAGACCATAAAGCATTTGGCCAATTTTCGCTACGATTCAAGATTTGCGCGGAAACATTCGAAAACAGCACCATAAAAAAAATAAAGGTAAGTAATTTTTTCATAATTTACTGGATTTAAGTTAACTGAACTCTAAAAACTCTATGTAAATATAGGTGTTTTTTTTATTCAATCATCAAAAATGCACAAGATAGAATTGATTTAAATTAAAAAAACAATCCTTTTTTTTAACCAAAAAGTAAATAAATTAATTTTCACAAATAAAATCAGTTTGTAATAGCAAGCGAACTCTTTTGGTGTTTATAAATTAAAAGGATAATAAATCATTTTTCACACCTATCATCCTCAAGTCTTTTTTTAGTACATTTGAACCGTTTTTAAACTAAAATGCTGTTATATGGGATTTAATTTACCACATTTTGAGCTTCCT
>CAIOTL010000006.1 GCA_903861155.1 uncultured Bacteroidota bacterium | reverse complement strand
GCCTGTTGAAGAAGAACCAATAGAAGCACCCGCTATATTTAAAATAATATATAATACAGTTGTGACTGCAGAACTGCATTCACTGTGGTTACAGAAAAACGGCACAACAAAATCCGAAAATGGCACTGAAACATACTATTGGGATTTTGAAGCAATCAATAAAGAAGACCTTGATAAACAAATTAAAGAAAGAATTAACAGCTTATACCCTATTGCTGACGATTACAAAGTTATAAAACTTATTGAGTTTGAAGTTGTTATTCAAGATAAAGCACCCGAAAAGGTGTCAAAAGAAGACATACCAATGAGTGCAGCATTCCCTTATAAAAACTCATTTTTTAAGTGGGCAGTTAATGAGAAATCGTATGATAATTATGATGGCGAATGTGTGATTAAATTATTGTCATCACATTTGAAAAAAGATGAGAACAATATGAGAACAGCATTTAATGACATTTCAAAGAAATTATACCAGACTGAATATATTAAGTCTCGTGGTATAACAAGCAGAATGATTAAAGAATACTGCAAGACTTTTAAATACAGTTGCTACGGTTATGACCAGAACAATAAATGTTTCTGCAAAAATGTTATTCCTGATTGTGAAAATAACAGGAAGGGAAAGGCAATTTGTTATTATCAATATCTAAATCATTTTTATTTAATAACTGACAGTGTGATGCAAATTGCAGCAGTAAATAATAATAATAATGGTAAGATTGTAATGACTGCTACTGAGGTTGAGAGAGAAGAAAAAGAAATTACATTTGTATGCGGGTATGATTTCTTAATTGAAGATGATAATTCCTGCGATGACAGTGATGACGAAGACGAAGAAGGAATTAAAATAGTTCAGCCAAAATATGATCTAAATAAGTTATTAAATTTACCAGCAAATACAACAGTGATTTTTAGTGAAACAAACCTGCTACAACTAGCAAAGGAATATATACAATTTACAAAGGATACGCCAAAAATGAAGTTTGGCAATTATAAAACAATTGTGAAAATTGCAGTGCCTACTAAGGACACAATTTTAATTAAAGGCAAAGCTAAACAACAGTTCAATTATTGGGTTATAAGTAATGTAAAAGTGAATGGCTTAGAATGGCAAACAGTGCAAGCAACCTGTATTAAAAATGAAATTCCATTTAAGAATCAATCCATTGGCACCCTTATAATGGACTTAAAAGACAAGTTTTATAAGGTTAAGCGCCAAACGTTTAGCAGCAAAAAACGAAGCGAGATTAAGGAAAGGCAAGACTGTAAATGCGCTGAATGCGGTGACGCACTTTTAGAACAGTTTCAAATAGACCACATTCTACCCATTGCAGGTGGCGGCTCAAATAATGACGAGAACTTACAAGCACTTTGTTTTAGCTGTCACATTGAAAAATGCAAAGCTGAAAAGCAAAATTTAGACTATTCTACAAAAGATGAATACATTTCAACATTTAATCTAGATGCATTCGAAGCTGTTAATTCAAACTTTTGCCGCAAGGTTGCATTCACTAAGCATTTAAAGTCTAAGCAACAAATTGCAAAGTTACAGAGACAAGGCTTAAAAGGGGGTTCGATTGATTTAAATCGCTGCAGAAAAAATATTCTTTTGAATTCAAAATATTCATTTTGTCAGTATTCCGTTCTAGATAATATCGAACCATTTGATGGAAATTTGTAAGATGAATTCTTATCTAGATACTCGGCTTCTTTCGACCAGACTT
>CAIOTL010000005.1 GCA_903861155.1 uncultured Bacteroidota bacterium | reverse complement strand
AAACCAAAAAGAACTGGTAATTTTCAATTCGAAAAAAAATACCCTGATTACCGACCGAATTGGGAAAAATATAACCTTGTATGCTAACGACAGCCTTTTAAAATTTGCCCTTAAAAATAAAACACTGAAATCCTATTTAATGGGAAATTTCAGCCATTTGAAAACTAAAAAGAAATTGCAAAATCTGTTGTTTTTCAATGGGAACAAAATTCTGGTTTTGGATAGTTTGGGCGTTTATCCCGAAAATTCGAATCCCGATATTTTGGTACTCACCCAATCTCCAAAAATAAATCTTGACCGTTTAATCAAAATCTCGAAACCCAAAATTGTCGTCGCCGACGATTCGAATTTCAGAACTTATATTGATTTGTGGAAAGCTACTTGCTCAAAAGAGAAAATCCCTTTCCGGGCTACTGCCGAAAAGGGATTTTATAGATTAGATTAATTATTTGTTCTTCAGAATTCCATCGGCGACAGCCAACCAAGCTGGAAACCCACCGGCAACATAACCCGTACTTCCTATACCTGTAAAACTAGGTCTTCCCTCTTTTAATTTTGCAGTTGCAAACCAAACAGTTGGATAACCTTGAACGCCGAAAGCTTGCTGCATTCCGGCATTTTGATTTCTAATTTCATCGCTTTGAGGTGTTCTTCTGGGAAAATCAAGTTCCACCAAAACAACGTTTTTATTTGCCCAAGTCTTGAATTCCGATGTTTTAAGCACTTCATTTTGCAAACGGATGCACCAACCACACCAATCGCTGCCCGTGAAAAACAACAACAATGGCTTTTGAGTTCTATTGGAGATTTCCATTGCTTTCTTGATGTCGGTTTGCCAAACTAACTCCTGTGCTTGAACCGCAAAAGAGCCCAAAACGAAAGCTATTATTATAAATATCTTCTTCATTTCTAAATCAATGTTTAAATTCACTTTTAAAATAAGGCCTAAAATTAATAAATTATTTAACTTCCTGCATTAATTTTTTGACCAAAGGCGAAATCAGTATCAAAATCAATCCTGCAATTAAAGCGTAAATCGCCAGTTGTTTGTAACCATCTGCATAAATAATCAGTTTTTCAAGGTTGGTTGAATTCTCTGAAGCTCCGGCTATATTGGCACCCAACAATCCTGCAAAATATTGTCCGTAAGCGCTCGCCAGAAACCACATTCCCATCATCACGGCCTGTAATTTAGCGGGCGAAAGTTTAGTCATAGCTGACATTCCTATCGGTGACAAGCATAATTCACCAAAAGTGATTACAAACCAACCAAAAGTAAATAAATCTAACGAAGTAATTCCATTGGCGTCAGCAAAAAATTTAGTGTAATAAAATACATAAAAACCTCCTGCCAAAAACAAAAATCCCAATCCGAATTTGACAACCGTATTGGGTTCAATTTTCCTCTTGCTCATCCAGAGCCAAACCAATCCTACCAATGCCGCAAATGCAATTACGAAAAGAGAATTGGCCGAATTATTAACTCCATTAGGATCTAATGGTACTCCAAGAACTGTTTTACTTAAATTACTTGCCGCAAAAAGACTCAAAGAACCTCCACTTTGTTCGAAAAATGCCCAAAAAACGATTGAAAAAAGAATGAATATTAGTGCAGCCAAAAGTTTTTTGTTTTCAGCCCAAGAATAGTTTCGCATTTCATATAATAAGTAAATTAAAGAACTTGGACCAACAATGAACATAAACATATCGGTATATTTTGAATTAGAAACCAACAAGATAACCGCCGGAATCACAACAATGGAACCAATATAAGTAAGATATTCATAGGTTTTTCTTTTCGAATTTTCTAAATTTAACAAAGGTGAAAGTCCTATTTCTCCTAAAGATTTTTGGGTTTGAACAAAGGTCAACAAACTTACAATCATAACAATTGAAGCAAATCCAAAGGCTACATTCCATCTTAAATGTAAGGGAACTATTGTTGAAAGCATATTCCCATTAGCAACAGCAATACACAAATAACCGCCAATTAATGCTCCAAGATTAACTCCTGCATAGAATAACGAAAACCCAGCATCTGTCCTTGAATCACCATCTTTATATAAACGTCCTACCATTGTAGAAATATTAGGCTTAAAAAACCCAGTTCCAATAATGGTAAAACCAATTCCAATAAAAAAGAAATGTTTTGGATCAACTGCTAAAATAATACTTCCTAAAATCATCAAGATTCCACCCCAAAACAATGATTTTCTAAACCCTAGAATTTTATCGGCAAACATTCCGCCTATAAATGTAAAGGCATATACAAAGGCCTGAGTGGCACCATATTGTAAATTAGCATTAACAGAATCCAACTTGAGTTGGCTAACCATAAAAATAACCAACATTCCGCGCATTCCATAGAAACTGAAACGTTCCCACATTTCGCTAAAAAACAAGTACCACAATTGCTTGGGATACTTGCCTTTAAAATTTTGAATTTGTTCGATGCTTAAGTTTTGTGTCATAATTACCGAATGCCGTGCATCATTTTTTTCAAGAAAGGAGTCAACGAAAACAAAATCACCGCTGCAAGTCCCGTCAATATTACAAAAACCATAAAGAATTCAAATAAATTGTGGATTTCAAATCCTGCAAAAATCGGATTATGGTCGCTTATATGATTGTCTGACAACAATTTCAATTGATTCGCTGTTGGCTTAATGGTTTTATCCAAGACTCCTTGCAAGTCAATTCCCAACTCTTTTGCTTTATTAAACTTGTCTCCGGTTGACGGCAATATGGAACCCAAAGTTCCTGCCAATGCGTAACCTGAAGCATTCGACAAGAAAAATACTCCATATAACAAGGAGGAAAAACGCTTTGGCGAAAGCTTTCCAACCAATGACAAACCTATTGGCGACAAACACAACTCGGCACAAGTTTGAATTAAATACAATAAGATTAACCATTTTAACGCCAACAAGCCGCTATTCCCTAAATCCTTCACATTATTAGCAATGATAAAATAGGCCAAAGCCATTAAAGCCAGTCCTATTGCTTGTTTCACAGGCGAAATTGGTTCTTTTCCTCTTGCTCTTAGTTTATCCCACAACATACTAAACGGTATCGCAAAAGCGACAACAAATAATCCATTAAAAATTTGCACCATAGATGGTGGCATATCCCACATTTTTACAGCCATAACATTGAATCCATTTCCAATGATAAATTCATAAATTGCTTTGAAAAATCCTAAAAAATATCCAATAATTACTGGGAAATTTATTAATCTGTCCGTTTGATTGTCAGCAATGAACGTCAAAGAAGAACCTGCCTGTTCAAATGCTGCCCAAAAGAAAATAATGAAAAAGGATACAATATAAATCACTATGATTCGGTCTCTTTCAACTTTTGTCAACGAACTGTCCGACAGGATTAATCCCGCCAATGTCATGCCACTTGCATAAATGATAGGATAAATAATTGTTTTCACAACATTGGTTCCATCTACCGAAAAATGAAAAGCAAAATACAATCCAATAAAACTTAGTACAGCCAGAACCAATGATTTTGGTGTAAACACTGCGCTTTGTGATTCGCCTACTTCAAAATCGGATGCTGTGTTTTGAGACGGCAATCCTCCCAAAGGTCTTCCTTCTGGAGAAATAACATATTTATTTTTCAAGAAAAAGAAAACTAAAGTTCCCAGAAGCATCGCAATCGAAGCCGCAAGAAATCCCCATTTGAAAGCGTGAATATCTCTAACACCTCCATGATCCTTCACGTCTCCAAGAATTGGACAGATAAATTGACCTAAAAAAGCCCCTAAATTAATTCCCATATAGAAAATGGTGAATGCAGTATCTAGTTTGCTTTTTTCTTGTGCAGGATACAAACTTCCCACCATACTGGAAATATTGGGTTTGAAAAAACCATTTCCAAAAACGATAATACCAAGGGCAGAATACATTATGGTTGTCGCAAAATTCAGGCTGCTTGGAAAAATGCTGGCACTTGCAAATAACATCATTTGTCCGATGGCCATCATCAATCCACCAATCAAAATACAATTTCTATTACCAAAAAAACGATCGGCAATGAAACCTCCTAACATTGGAGTTAGGTAACACAATCCTAGAAAACCTCCATAAATTAAAGAAGCATCTTCCTCCTTCATCAATAAAGAATTCACAAGAAAAAGAGTCAATAAGGCTCGCATTCCATAAAAGTTGAAGCGTTCCCACATTTCTGTTCCAAATAACACCCAAAGTCCTTTTGGATGCGCTGTTTTTACTTGAGTTTCCGACATATCATTTATTTTTGGTTATGTTTATTATAAATTAGTAATGATAAAATTAGTCATTTTTGTAAACAATTGAATTCTAGTTTTTCCACCATAAATTCCATGGTCATTATCCGGGTAAATCTGAGAATCAAATTGTTTATTGGCTTGAATCAAGGCTTCCATCATTTGCATCGAATTTTGCACATGTACATTATCGTCTCCTGAACCGTGAATCAAAAGGAATTTTCCCTTCAATTTATTGGCGAAATTTATTGGCGAATTATCGTCATAACCTCTCGGATTTTCTTGTGGTGTTTGCAAATATCTTTCGGTGTAAATGCTGTCATAGAAACGCCAATTCGTAACTGGCGAAACGGCAATAGCCATTTTAAAAACGTCGTTCCCTTTCAAAATACAATTGCTCGCCATAAAACCGCCATAGGACCACCCCCAAATCCCAATTCTGGATTTATCGACAAACGGATAATTCCCGATCACTTTAGCAGCATCAATCTGGTCTTCCACTTCATATTTCCCTAATTGTTTATAGGTTACTTTTTTAAAATCGGCTCCTTTAAAACCCGTTCCACGACCGTCAACACAAGCAACAATAAAGCCTTGTTGCGCCAACATCATAAACCAATAATCGTCAATAGTATTCCAATCATTGTTAACATACTGAGATCCTGGCCCAGAATACTGATACATAAGAACAGGATATTTTTTTGAGGAATCAAAATCCTTTGGTTTAATCATCCAAGCATTTAGCTCGTTTCCTTTCTCTGTTTTAAGAACAAAAAATTCTTTTTTAGGCAAATCATATCCTCTTAGTTTAGATGATAATTCTTGATTATCTTCAATAACTTGAATTTGTTTTCCAGTTTTGGACTCATTTAAAGTATAAGTCGTTGGCTGATTTGCACTTGAAAATGTAGTGATATAGTATTCAAAATTTGGACTGAAAGTTGCTGCTGCAGTACCAACATTTTGAGATAAACGCACTTTGTTTTTACCATTTAAATTTATTCTGTAAACATCTCTATTTATTGAACCATTTTCGGCTGATTGATAATAGACCGTATTTGTTTTTTCGTCGAAACCATAATAGGTCGTTACTTCCCAATTACCTTTAGTCACTTGATTTTTTAATTTCCCAGTAGTATCATAAACATAAATATGATTGAAACCATCTTTTTCTGAGGTCCAAATAAAACTGTTGTCTTTTAAGAAAGTCAAATTGTCGGTTACGTCAATGTACGCTTTGTCTTTTTCGTTCAAAACCACTTTTGTTGCTGCAGTTGCTCCATCTACAAGCAATAAATCCAGATTATCCTGGTGGCGGTTCAATATTTGTGCTGATAAAACATTCGCATCATTTGTCCATTTAATTCTCGGAATATAAAAATCATTATATTTACTTAAATCAACATTTTTGGTCGCTTTCGAATCTACATCATATACATGCAAAGAAACTAAGGAATTCTTTTGGCCCGCTTTCGGATATTTAAAAGTTTCTATTTTTGGATATAAATTTTTTCCAAAAATCGACATCGAAAACTCCGGAACCTGACTTTCGTCAAATCGAATATAAGCCAATTTTTTGCTGTCTTTGCTCCAGTCAAATGCTCTTACAAATTTAAATTCTTCTTCATAAACCCAATCCGTAATTCCGTTGATTATTGCATTTTTATTTCCGTCAGTCGTAATTGGAGTATTTGAATTTGAAGAAATATCATAAACAAAAAGATTGTTCTCTTTCACATAAGCAATCTTTTTCCCGTCGGGAGAAAAGGTGGGTTCTTGTACTTGATTCAGAATTTTGATCAATTCTTTCGAAACAATATTGAAAATAAAATAATCGGCGGTAAAGGAATGACGGTAAATTTGATTGGTATTATTGGCTATCAAAATCATCTTTTCATCCGAACTGAACGAATAACTGTCGATTCCGCCCAACAATTGGGACTGATTTTTCGTGTCTATCAAAGTTGAAACTTTTTTCAAGGTGGCGAAATCGAATAAATCAATTTGCATACTCCTTTCCGTCTGGTCGAAATTCAATACGGTATATTGGTTAGTGTTTTTCAGGGATTGCAATTCGTCCATTCCTTTGGCGCGAAATTCCCCATTATAAATGGCTTCAACGGTGATTTTTTGTTGTCCGAAAACGCAGACAAAAAACAATAAAAACAAGAAGGTAATTTTATTCGTATTCATGGAAATTGATTAAATATAAAAACCATCAATTTTAGTGAAAATTTTACAACTATTTCACATTTTGACTGTTAAATGTTAAAAATAATATTCAGCTCCCCCTTTTATTGAACCTTTAACATTGACAAACAAAACGGCTAAATCTGTATCTTTGCACAAACATTCTATAATCAATTGAAAATGAACAAGACCGTTGCTGGATTTTCAAAATTATCCAAAGAAGAAAAAATAAATTGGGTAGCCAAGGAATATTTTGCCAATCCTCAAGAAGCCATAGCACTGCTGAAAAACTATTGGAATTCTGACGAAAAAATACAGAAATTACACGATGAATTCATCGAAAATACGGTAAGCAATTTCTATATTCCACTTGGAGTCGCCCCAAATTTCCTGATTAACGGAAAATACAGCAGCATACCGATGGCAATTGAGGAAAGTTCCGTGGTTGCAGCTGCATCAAAAGCAGCCAAGTTTTGGTCCTCTCGCGGCGGATTTAAGGCCACTGTTATCGATACCGAAAAAATCGGCCAAGTCCATTTTATTTTCAAAGGAGACGAATCAAAACTTAGCTTGTTTTTTGCCCAAACCAAAGCCAAATTTCTTGCTAGGACAGAAAAAATTACCAAAAATATGAGGAAACGCGGTGGTGGAATTCTGAATATTCAACTAAAAGACAAAACCAATTTATTGCCAAATTACTTTCAGTTGCATGCCACCTTTGACACCCAGGATTCTATGGGCGCCAATTTTATAAATTCGTGTTTGGAGCAATTTGCCAAAACCTTAAAGGAAGAAGCACAAGCGTATAATTTGTTTTCTGAAACCGAAAAAGAAATTGAAGTCGTAATGAGTATTCTTTCGAATTATGTACCCAATTGCGTCGTTCGTGCTGAAGTTTCTTGTTTGGTCGAAGACTTGGTGGAAAAACACATTCCGAACCCAAAAGTGTTTGCCGAAAAATTCATTCAAGCAGTTCAAATCGCCGAAGTCGAGACTTTTCGAGCCGTAACCCACAACAAGGGAATTATGAACGGAATCGACGCCGTTGTACTTGCAACGGGAAATGATTTTCGCGCCGTCGAAGCCGGAATCCACGCTTATGCCTCACGCAACGGAAGCTATTCGAGTTTGTCGCATGCCAAAATCGAGAATGGTATTTTTACGTTTTGGCTTGAAGTTCCTTTGGCACTAGGAACCGTCGGCGGACTGACTTCGCTTCACCCTTTGTCTAAATTCTCTTTAGAAATGCTTGAAAACCCATCGGCAAAGGAATTAATGCAGTTTGTAGCCGTTGCAGGTCTAGCACAAAATTTTGCCGCTTTGCGTTCGTTGACAACGACGGGAATCCAGGACGGCCATATGAAAATGCACTTGAACAATATCCTGAACCAGTTTGAAGCCAATGACGAAGAACGACTTTTGATTCGGAAACATTTCAAACACCACGTCGTTTCACACAGTGCAGTTGTTGAATATATTGAAAATTTAAGAAAATTGATTTAATCATTCAATAATGTCAAGGTTTTGAAAACTAACAGGGTTATATTTACTAAATGAAAAAAGAATTTTACAGTAACGGAAAACTTTTAATTACCGGTGAATATTTGGTTTTGGATGGAGCCAAAGCTTTTGCATTGCCTACCAAATTTGGGCAAAACCTGATTGTCGAAGAGGGCAATAATCAAGAAATAAAATGGACGAGTTATGATGCTGACGGAAGCATTTGGTTTGAAGACCTCATTTCTTTTGCTGAAATTTCCAAAAAATCTACCTTCGATAAAACAGAATCCATTAGAAACACTTTGATAGAAATTCTGCACGAAGGTTATTTACTAAATCCTGCTTTTATTAATGAATTCGAAGGATATCAAGTCAAAACCGAACTCACCTTTCCTAGAAACTGGGGTTTGGGAACTTCTTCTACTTTAATAAATAATATTGCACAATGGTTGCAAATCGATGCTTTTGGTTTGCTTAAAAACAGTTTTGGCGGCAGCGGATACGATATTGCCTGCGCTCAAAACGATAGTCCAATTTTGTATCATTTGATTAAGGTAATACCAATAGTCGAAAACGTAACTTTCGATCCTAAATTTATCGAAAATCTATACTTTGTTTATCTCGACAAAAAACAAAACAGCAAGGCAGCCATCGCTTTTTATTATAACAATAAGAACAAGGATTTGGCCAAAGCCATTTCCGAAAATGACAAAATAACGCAGGAAGTTTTAAACGCAAAAACCCTTGAAAAATTTGCCCTGGCACTGGAAAAACACGAAACCGGAATGAGTGCCATTCTGGGAATTAAAAAGGTGAAAGAATCCTTATTTCCTGATTTTAATGGCGCTGTAAAAAGTCTTGGCGCTTGGGGTGGCGATTTTGTTTTGGCGATTTCAAAAGAAAATCCAAATGACTATTTCAAGGAAAAAGGTTTTCGAACAATCATTCCGTTTAAAGAAATGATCTTGTAAAAAAAATCCCGATTGCTTGGCAATCAGGATTTTAATATTGAATAACAAAGTTTTAATCCCTCCCTCGCTACCGAATCCTTTCGTGTGGTATGTTTTATAGCAAATATAGAAAATTCTTATAATTTACAATTCAATAAGATTACATTATTATGAATCAAAAAAAACAAACCTTGTTGATTGTAAAAAAAATCCCGATTGCGAACAATAAGGATTTTCATATTGAATAACAAAGTTTCAATCTAATAATTAAAGTGGCTTCGGTTGTCTTTAATTTCGGCATTTGCTTTCAATGCAGGAATTACCCTATTGCCATCACCAGCACTTTGAGCTTTTAATTTAGCAACATATTCTGCGTGGCTTTTCAAAACTGGCGCTTTCACGGAGCTTGTATTTTTCACCACATAAACTCCGGTATTTCCTTCGATGGGAGCAGAAATTTTTCCGGCTGCCAAAGCAAATGCGTTTCCAACTACTTTAGGTTCTTGACCCACGCCACCCGTCAAAACTGGATTTTGCATAGTGACATCAGTAGCTTGTTGAATTGCTGAACCAGCAGTTTTTGCGATAGCTTCTAATGAAGTTCCCTTCATTTTCGCTTTGATCAACTCCACTTTTTTCTTGTTTTTAAGAATTGATTCTACAAAAGGTCTTGCTATATCGACACTTGTCAATCCAGCTTTATTTATTTTGGTAACTTTGGCGATAACGTGACCTAGATTAGCTACTTCAAATCTTTTAACTGCGCCAAGACTAGTTCCATCTTCAAAAGCCCATCTCACAATATTTCTTTGGTTTCCCAAGGCTCCAAAATTCTCATCCATAATCTTTTCCGTAACTGCAGGCGCAATGGTTAGCTTCATTTCTTTAGCCGTTTGATCGAAATCTTTGGCGGTCGCATCCATTTCAAATTTAGTGGCTTCAGTAAATACTTTGTCGGAAGTGGCTTCCGAAGCTTCAATTTTCTGTGCTATAGTTGCCAAACGAATTCCGTCTTGCTTGTCAGTAATTTTGATGATATGGAATCCGAATGGAGTTTCTACCAAACCAACTTTACCAATTGAATTATTGAAAACAAAATCATTGAAAGGTTTTACCATTTGGTTTGGACCAAAATAACCCAAATCTCCACCACGTTGGGCCGAAGAATCATCAGAATTTGTAAATGCCAACATCAAGAAACTATTTGGATTTGCATTAACCTGAGCCAAGATAGCTTCTGCTTTTGCTTTCGCTTGTTCTTTGGTACGTTTTTCTTTTTGATTTGGAACTTGGGTTCCTTCATAACTAATCAATATATGACTTGCTTTTGCATTTACACCCACTTTTCTGCCCATTGATTTTGAAATACAATAGTATTTTCCATTCACATAAGGACCGTAAATTTCGCCTGGAGCCAAGTTGTATAATTTATCAGCATCAACAGCAGGCAAATCTTTTTTAGCCACATAGGTTGAATCGTAAGGAATATCAGAATTTGAATTCACAAATTCAATCGTATTTTTTGCAGCCTTAAATCCTGGTTCAGTGATATTCGCTTTTGCTTTTTCGTCGTATTTTGTTCTATCAGACAACAACGCGTTTATTTTTGTTTTAATCTCGTTTTCGTCCTCTTTTGAAGCCTTATCTTCAATCAAAACATATTTTATTTCGCGAGATTCTTCCGCTTTGTATTTTTTCTCGTTCTTTTTCATAAAAGCAACAATCTCGTCATCAGAAACTTTTACTTCGCTGTCCTTGATAGTGGAATATAAACCGGCAACATAGGAAAAATTTACCTTGTTGGCTTCCATTTCATATTTCAATTTTCCTTCGGCTTCAGTGGTGTAAAGTCCTGCTTTGACCAAATTACTGTATATTTGATACTTGGCATTAAGCTCGGCATCTTTTTCTCTGTCTTTTAAAACCTGAGCTTGTTGTGGATTTGACTTAAAGTATTCTTTGAATTTTGCTTCATCAAAAACGCCTGCAGCATTTAAAAAGATTGGATTTTTCCCAATATTTTGATCAGATTTCAACACTTCCATTATGGCTTTTTCACCAACTCTTATTCCTAATTTATCGAATTCTGCAGTTAGCAAAGCGATGGAAACTTCTTGATCCCAAACTCTGTTTGCTGCTGCAGTCGAAGTGATTCCTTGACCACTTTTTTCAACATTGCTTACTTTTACACGGAAATCTTCAAATGAAATATTTTTTCCATTGATGCTTCCTACATCTTTTGAACTTTTACCAAAATTCCCTTTGTTAAATAGACTTGGTACAAGAAATGCAAATAATGCAAATGCAATAACTATAATCATTAAAGCGGAACGTTGTCTAATTTTTGCTAAAACTGCCATTTTTATTGTTGTTAATTTTTATATTCAGTTTGCGAAAATACAATTATCTAATTAATAATAATACTAGTAGTGCTATAATTTACGAGAAAATTTGATTTATGAAAAAAAATCAATCCTTTATCGTCATTTTAACCAATTCAATTTTCTTGTTTGTGGCTTCTTCGATGATAAAATGGTAGATTCCGATAGTAATTACATCTCCTTTCTGTGGAAATTCTTTGGTCGAATCCACGATAAAGCCACCAAGGGTTGTGTAAGAATCGCTTTCCGGAATATTAAGTTTATAGGTTTGGTTCAAATATTCGACATCCAGTCGGGCCGAAAAAATATAAACCCCTTCTTCAATTTCTTTTTCGGTTAATTCCACGTACGAATCGTGTTCGTCCTCGATTTCGCCAAAAAGCTCTTCGACAATGTCTTCAATGGTTATTATTCCAGAAGTTCCTCCATGTTCGTCAAGCACGACGGCAACGCTTTTTCTCTTTTTGGTAAGCAAATCCATCGCGTCTTTGATGTAAATGGTTTCGGGAACGAATTCGACCGGAATTAGGATCGATTTGATACTTTTGGGTTTTTTGAATAAATCGAATGAATGCACGTAACCGATGATGTCATCAAGCGAATTTTGGTAAATTACAATCTTAGAATAACCAGTTTCTATAAACAAATCTTTCAGTTCGGCCACTGAATCGAAAAGTTCGAGTGCCACAATTTCAGTTCTTGGGCTCATAATGTCTCTGGCTTTCACTCCCGAAAATTCCAAGGCATTCTGGAACATTTGAATCTCGGAATCCATCTCTTCATGGTCTTCGACCGTACTCATTTGTTCGGTAATATAGTTACCTAATTCGGCTTTGCTAAAGTACAAAGGCACATAATCTCCTTCGGTTTTAAAGAGTTTTTTTAGAACAAAATCTGAAACCCAGATAAAAAAAGTGGAAATGAAGTAAAAAAGCAAATAAAAAAAATAAGCCGGAAGTGCAAAAAACTTGATGAGCGAATTGGCATAAATTTGAAAAAAAACTTTAGGCAAAAATTCTGCCGTTATCAAAACAACCATCGTAGATAGCACGGTTTGAAGGATTAAATTCAAAAAATCGGAAAGATGAAACCCGAATGAAGAGATCCATTTCATCAACAAATCTCCCATAAAAAATCCGTAAACTACCAACGAAATATCGTTGCCTATGAGCATCGCCGCAATAAATTTTGATGGTTTTTCGGTAAGCCTTACAAGAATATTTGATTGAAAACTATCTTGTTTCTTTTCTATTTCAAGATAAATTTTATTGGAAGAAATAAAGGCAATTTCCATTCCAGAAAAAAAGGCACATAGTATTAAACACAATATTATAATGCTGATTTCCATAAATTTAGGTTTTATTGTTTTTGGCTTCCATTTTCTTTGCAAACCTTCTTCTAAAGAAGAACATAAAGATAGCTAAACCGCCTATGAAAAAACTCACTTTTGGAGTTGCAGCGGTGTCATTCCAACTTTTAATCCCGTCATAAATGAAAGCGGCACCAAGAATAAGATAAAGGTAAGGCGTGTATTTTAGGTATTTCATAATTTATAGATTTAATCAATTATTCGGCAGTTTCGACTTCACCAGATATTTTTTGTGAATTGACAACTTTGAAATCTTTGCTAAAATCGATTCCCTGGCCGCTAGAAACTCCTTTCGGATCAGTAAATTTAAAGTTTTTTTCAGTAAAAAACCAATCGTTTTTTTGGTCGTAATACAATTGTTGCGTCTCCAATGTTTGCCCCTCCTGAGAGGTTATCTTCACGTTTCCTTGAAGATCAATAATATTTGTGAGTGCATAAGAAACAGCATAATCTGATTTTATAAATGTTCTCTTACCGGTTTTTTCATATAATGTCACATCGATTCCTTTCGGAAACTCAGTAAATGGAAAAGCCACACTGGAATAGTCGAGCATTTTTGGACTTATTAAAATGGCTGTGATACGCCCCGAATCAGTATATTTCAGGTTTTCTTGGTCGGCATCACCATTGGGAACAAACTCGGAGAAATTGATTTTTTGGACATCTTTAAAATTACTTTCACACCCAAAAAACAGTGTCACGGCAAAAACCGTGACAACCTGAACAATCTTGTATTTTTCTAGTAAAGCCATATGCTGAACTTGGCAAAGTTAGGAGTAATTTTATGAAGCGGTTTTCTAAATTCTAATTGAATTTTGTTTTTCTAAACCATTTGTCGTTTAATGAAAAACTCAAGTTTAAGTTGGTGTAATTTTCCTGAACCAAGCCTGTTGCCGTAGTTCCTTTTTTTCCCAATTCGAGACCAATATTTACATTCGAAAAAGTCCCAATAAGTGGCAAACCAACCCCGAGAGTCAAACCAACATCATTGATTGATTGAGAATTGATTATCAATCCCGTTTTTTCATATTTTAACCCCGCTCTATAGGTTATTCTTTTACCATAACTTGAGAACGTTTTATTCTCGGGAATGTAAAACCCCCCAATACTGTATTTTTCGGATTTCCCATATCCAGCGTTGCTGCTTGCATTGTAATCATTGATTAAACTTCCCTTGTCTTGTAACGTAATTTCAGCTCCCAACAACCATCTTCCAGAATTCCCAACACCAGCACCAACGGACAATTTTCTTGGTAATTTCAAATTGGCTTTTGTAATTATATTTTCGAGCTCGTCAACAACTGCTAAATTAAAATTCGATCCATACGTTACGGTTGCAATATCACGGGTGTTATTTGAAATTAAAACACTTTCTGGAGAATAATTTAAACTGCTAAAAAAGGATAGGTTTTTGCTAATTTTGGATTGAAACATCATACCGATATCAAAATTCACTCCAGATAAATTGGCCACATTCAATTCTCGAGAACCAATTGGAACATAAGGCATGAACTCAAGATTATTGCTTTGGATTTGTCCAAAATTATAATGCACATCGGCACCGATACTCAAGTTATGAAGTATTTTATATCCCAAGCCCAAGAAAACCTTATTCAATCCGCCTGATCCGTCAAACCGTTTATTGGCTTGAGTAGGATCTGTAGCTACGGTTTCGATTTTATATCCAACCGAAGAATACGGAATTATACCAAAACCTGCCCCAAATTTTCCCAAAGGAAGACCTAAAGCCAGATAATCTAAAGTTGTCCTTTGAGCACTTGCATTCTGGTTATCGGCTTTTAAACTTGTAAAATTCTGGCTTCCTCCCATAGTGAAAGTTGTCAATTTCAAATTTGCAAAACCAGCAGGATTTTCTAAATTAATATGAATACTATCCGGCGCTACCGATAATCCTGCCATAGAACGATTTTCGAGTGCTCCTTTAAATCTAACATCGCCAATTCCATAATAAGAATAGGGCGATGAAGTTGCTTGTTGTGCAAAAGACACTAACGATAAAAGTAAACAAGTGCTTACTATAATTTTTTTAATCATTTTTGATTTTATATTGAAATGTTTCGTTCAAACTTTCGACAAGGAAATTTGAATTGGCAAATATGGTATTTTTTAATCGTTTAGCCAAAAATTCCGTATCTCCGCCCGTTAAAATTATTATAAATTTTGAATAATGAGCTTTATATTGATTGATAAAGCCGTCAATTTCATAAACCATTCCATTTATCACACCAGAATGGATTGATTTCGAAGTTGATTCTCCAATGAAATTTTTAGAATTTTTCAATTCCAATAAAGGGAGTTTTGCCGTGAAATTATGTAATGATTCGTACCGTAATCGCAATCCAGGCGAAATGGCTCCACCGAGATAATTGTTGTTTTCATCTATAAAATCATACGTCACACAAGTTCCTGCGTCAATAACCAATCGGTTTTGACCTGGAAATCTAAGCGTTGCTCCCGTTGCAAGAACCATTCTATCAATTCCTAAAGTTTGAGGAGTTTCATACTTGTTTACAAATGGAAATGAGTCGCTATGGGAAACAAAATGGATATTTACAGCATTATCAAAGATAAAAAAAGATTGTTTTTCAACATTCGAAACGGATGAAATGACCAAATCGGTTATCTTTTCGTGCTTTTTCAAAATATTTTGAATACTATTATGAAGTTCCACTTTCATAAAAACAAAAACCTCCAAGAGAGCAGTTCCCTCAAATACAGCGGCTTTAATTCTGGTATTCCCAATATCGATGGCTAGAATCATAAATAATATTTAACGACGCGAAGTTACGAATAGATTTTTTTTAATAATTGTTTTGTTTCAATTAAAAATCATTCTATATTTGCACCCGCCTTAAGAAAGGTACCTTAGCTCAGATGGTAGAGCAATGGACTGAAAATCCATGTGTCCCTGGTTCGATCCCTGGAGGTACCACTTTAAAAATCCCTAATCCTTTATAAAATAAGGCTTCAGGGATTTTTTCATTTATAACTTGTACGTTTTCCGAACGGTAACTTTAAATAAGTCTAGCTCCACATTCTTTTTTTATCGCCTTTTTTATTCTTTTACGCTTTTGTTTAAATGTATTTGGCTCATAATAGCTAAAAAGTAACTTTTTATGATAAGCCCTTTTTGTATTATTTCTATCTAAAATAAAAATAACTCTTTAATGATAAATTAAATTCAAAAAAACAGTCTAATATGATATAATCACTGATTTATTTTTGATCCTTATCTCCACTTTTGTCAAAAAAGTATTTCAATTTTTAAACCCCTAATTACTTTTTAAAGAATTTACTAAAAATTGTTTGTCAACAATCTAAAAAATTAAAATTATTTTACAATTTCAATTTTAAAAAATTGTATAAACCCTTCTTCAAGTAACGCTCAATTAAAGATAAACTATTCCATTTGTTAATTATTAGTAAACATATGAGTATATTATTAGTTTAATTTTAATAAAACATTATCTCAATATGATTAAAATGTTAGTTTTAATCCTACTTTAATTTTAAATGGTTTTTAAGAAGATATTTGCTAAAATTTTGAAAAGCAAATGGATTTAATGCTGAACCACAACCTTAAAAAGGTTTTACTTAGTTTTATTATTGGACTAACTTTTATGTTTACTCATGCACAAGCCCTAAAGGGTAAAATAGTAGATCATAATACAAATGACCCTATTATTGGGGCGACTGTATCAATAACTAATAAAACTTTTGGCTATTCTGGTTTTGACGGTAGTTATGCTTTAAAGAATTTACCAAAAGGGACCTATACGGTTACTTGTAGTTATGTTGGTTTTTCTAATCAACAAAAAACGATAGTTGTAAATAGTTCGGATGTTACTGTAAACTTTGATTTGCAAGAAGATCAAATTTTACTTAAAGAAGTAGTGCTTTTGGCAAAAAAAGATACCGAGTCAGCAAAATATGCTTTAAACAGAGAAAAAAATTCTGAAAGTATTTTAAATGCTATAAGTGCCAAAACCATTGAGTTGCTGCCTGATTTAACAGTTGCTGGTGTTTTACAACGGATGTCAGGTGTTTCATTAGAGAAAACAAGTACTGGTGAGGCTCGTTATGCCATTATTAGAGGAATGGATCAGAGGTATAATTATACGCTTGTCAATGGGATTAAAATCCCTAGTCCCGACGACAAATATCGATTTGTCCCAATGGATATGTTTCCGGCAGATTTAGTAGAACGCATCGAAGTTGTTAAAGCGTTAACACCTCAAATGGAAGGAGATGCTATTGGAGGTGCGATGAATTTGATTATGAAAAATGCTCCAGATAAACTTACCATAACAGCCGTTTTAGCTACAGGATTTAGTCAATTTATCAGTGATAATGGGTATGAAAATTTTAATAAAAATATAATTAAAACTAGATCTCCAGCAGATATTAACGGTCCAAATTATATTGCAACCCCTAATGATTTTAATTACAAAAACTTTGATTACACTACGAAAAAATTACCGTTAAATACTAATTTAGGACTTTCGATAGGAAACCGTTTTTTGAAAAATAAAAAATTAGGAGTTGTAATTGCAGCAAGTTACCTAAATAACTATAAGGCTTCAAACAGCACATGGTTTAAACCCTCAAACCAGCCAGCACCAGGAAACATACCATCTTTCGAGGATATTTTTACAAGAAGGTACAACACCAATCAAACCCGTTATGGAATACACTCCAAATTAGATTACCTATTCAATTCAAAAAACAAGATTAGTTTATATAATGTCTATTTAAAAACAGAAGAAACACAGAATCGCAAAACAATTGATACAAGTTTGTCAATAGGAAGGTCCGGTGTAGGAACTGGCAACACCTACAAATTATACCGTTCAAGGTATAAAACGCAAAGCATTTACAACAGTACCTTGCAAGGGGAACATGAACTTAATAATCATTTAAACGCGAAATGGTCTGCCGTTTATTCTTTGGCAAGCAGCGCAACACCAGATTGGTCAGATTACCAAACCGTACAAGTTGTTGGTTATGGTATCAACCACAGTCAAACGGTTACCCCTGCTGTAGTGAATATTCCCTTTACTAGAATTTGGACAAAAAACTCTGATCAAGATTATGCAGGCTATTTGGATTTAATTTATAACAAAAAAATATTCAATAAACCAATGGTAATAACTGTTGGAGGTCTTATTAGAAGTAAGGTGAGAGATAATTTTTACAATCAATGGGATTTAATTCCCAAAACATCCAATCTTGGTTTACCAGTAGTTTTTAATGGCGTTCTATCTCCAGACCAATTTATTTTTAATGGAATAACTGCAGCCCAAGGGAGTCCACAAAATGCATTAAATTATAATGCTACCGAAAAAATTGGAGCAGCCTACTTTCAAGCAGATATTAAATTTACTGATAAATTTTCAGTACTTGGTGGCGTAAGAATGGAGAGTACCAATCAAACCTGGAAAACGCCCTTAGATCCACAATTGATATATGGTGCTCTTGGTACAGTTGCCTATATTGATTTTCTACCTAGTTTACATTTTAAATATAAGTTAAGCAATAAAGAAAATCTTAGATTGTCCTATTTTAGCGCTGTTAACAGACCTGGATTTTACGAATATATTCCATCTACTATTGAGGGTGACAATTTCAATTTAAGTGGAAATCCATATTTAAAGCATGCAACTTCTAATAACTTTGATATTCGATACGAATTATTTCCAAAAGGATTGGATCAATTTTTAATAGGTGGTTTTTATAAAAACATTCAAAACCCGATTGAATCCGCTATAT
Organism: uncultured Bacteroidota bacterium; assembly: GCA_903861155.1. GTDB lineage: Bacteria > Bacteroidota > Bacteroidia > Flavobacteriales > Flavobacteriaceae > Flavobacterium. The sequence continues at coordinate 5,022 of CAIOTL010000005.1, read as the reverse complement.
TATTTTCAGGAACATCTAGTGCAACTTTGTCCCCTAGAAATTTTGGAACTGCTACTAATTTTGGAGTCGAAATTAATATAGCGAAATATTTTGGTCAATTTGGCGTAAGTGCTAATTATACTTATACCAATTCAAAAATCACCACCTCCAAATTGTTTTATAATAGTTCTTATGTTAGTGAGCAAACAACCCAGACCAGACCCCTTCAAGGGCAATCTCCTCACATTGCCAATGTATCCTTATTGTATAAAAATCAAAGGTTAGGTATTGATGTTCAAGTTGCTTATGTATATACTGGTGAAAAAATAACGTATATCTCCCCTTTTAAAGATTTAGATTATTGGCAAAAAGGAAATTCACAATTTGATTTTTCTATAGAAAAGAAAGCACTAAAACATTTTACATTTTACAGTAAAATGACAAACATTTTTAATGCTCCAACCATCGTTGAAATTTTACAACCCAACATTTATACAACTGGGAAATTCGCACTACCCGATCAAACCAGTAAAAATAGTGTTATGGTTCAGAAAGACGTGTTTGGGCAAAATTACAATTTTGGAATACGATATAAATATTAATACTTAACAATCAAATAAATAAAACAATGAAAAACAAATTAAATTTAGGCTTAATTGCCTTAGCTCTTGTAGCTTTATCCTCTTGTAGCAAAACGGAAGTTTCTGCACCACAATTTAAAGCAGGAACAACAATTACTACCACAACTCTTAGTGGAAATGTAAAAGGAACCATGCTTTCTGGACAAACGTATTATTTTTCTGCTCCAGTAGTTATTAATGCTGGTGATACTTTGGTAATGCAAAGTGGTGTTAAACTATTAGCTACAAATCCAGCGGCTGAACTTATTGTAAAAGGGGTATTTATTTCATTAGGAACCAAACAAAGTCCAAACTGGATTACAGGTCAGGCTGCTGATACAAATCCTGGTGCTTTTAAATTAACTACTTTACAAGATCCAAATACTGATCCAGGTTTGATGGCAACAGGAAAACTTTGGGGAGGTATTCAATGTGAATCTACTTGTAGTTTAGTAGATATTAAATGGACACATATGGATTTTGCAGGTGGTACAGCTGATCCAGTTCTTAATGCAAATCAAGGTTACAAATCAGGTGATCTTTTATTCAACATTAAATTTCAAAACCCTAATGGAATTTTAATTTTAGAGGATTCATGGGTATATGGTTCAAGTTCTGATGCTGTCCGTGCCAATGGTGGAAAAGTTCATATCATGAGAAATACTGTTGAAAAATTATCCTATAATGATGGAGATTGTTTTAACGTTAAAAATTCATCAACTGGTGATATGGCTTTTAACTTAATAATCGGAACTGCCAAAGGAGGTACAAAATCTTCTAACAAAGGAACTTACGGATCAACACAAACAAACATCAACATGTACAACAACACTTATGTTACTGGTGGATGGAGAAGTGTAGATCCAGATCGTGGTGCTAATGCCAACATTGAACAAGGTGCTAAAGGAAAAGTATATAACAATATCATGGTAAACTGTAAAACAGGATTCCGTATTCTAGAAAATCCAGCGGCAGATTTCGCCAATTGTTTTTATGGAAATAATTTAGAATATGGAGATATTCTTGCTAGTGTAAATGATATTTATCCAGTTACACACGCAACTATTCCACAAACTACTGACATTCCTAATCCAACTTCTTTCTATCCTGGATTTACTGGAGTTACAGCTACCAATACGTTTACTTTAGGTGAAGTATATGATGGTACATCGTTAATCGGTAAAAACAATCCTCAGTTTGTTAATTTTCCATTACCAGTTGCTAATATTGCTAGTTTAACTTTGTATAATTTTCAAGGAAATTATGATTTTCACTTAGCTTCAAATTCTCCTGCAATTGGAAAAGGGAATACTTCATTTACACCTGTTAATGCAACTGCTTCTTTGACAAATTCACTTTTAAAAGCTACTGTTACTCCTCCTAATGCTGATCTAGGTGCATTCCCTAGAAATGGAATTGGAAATCAACATAATTAAGATAATTTAATTAATTTAATAAATACTATCTGGAATTAATAATTCTGGGTAGTATTTTTTTTTATTAGAAGAAACTACCAATACAAATCATTAACGCAATTCATTTATTTATGAAAAATCACAATTTTAATAGTACCATAAGCTCTATAAAATTATTAAAATATATAGCTTTTATTTTTTTAACGATTAGTATCTATTCTTGTGAAGCTCAGGAAAAAAACACCCTACAGTTTATTTATACTTCGGATTCCCATTTTGGCATTAGCCGTCCTGAATTTAGGGGGAATAAAGAGGTTTCTGCCCAGATTGTCAATCAAGCGATGGTAGAAAAAATGAATGCCCTACCCACTGCTACATTACCATTGGATAAAGGGGTAAATTCCGGAAAAGTTATCGGTCCAATTGATTACTTAATTAATACAGGAGACATAGCCAATCGGGAAGAAAAGGGAGTGCAAACTGCTAAAAAATCATGGGATGAGTTTGTGACTACTTATCTAGAGGGCATAAAATTAAAAGGTGAAAATGGAGAACCCACAAAATTCCTGCTTTTGCCGGGCAATCATGATGTATCTAATGCAATAGGTCATTTTAAAATAGACGCCCCAATAGACAATACAGCTATGGTCGAAATTTACAATTATATGTTTCCCAATTCGCCTAAAACCAGTGCTACATATAATTATAAAATAGACAAAATACACTATTCGAAAGATATTTTAGGAATCCATTTGGCTTTTATAAATATGTGGCCAGATTCAAACGAACGGGCATGGCTAGCCAATGATTTGAAATCGATTAGCAGCTCGACACCTGTTCTTTTATTTATGCACGATCAACCCGATATCGAATCGAAACACTTTATCAACCCCAATAAAGATCATTCCATCAATAGCTTTGACAAATTTGAAAATCTTCTTGAAGATGAATTCAAAGATGGCAAAACGATTAAAGAGGAAAGTACCATTGAACAAAGAGAATTGGTTGCTTTTTTAAAGTTACACAAAAATATTAAAGCTTACTTTCACGGTAATAATAATGAAAATAGATTTTTTGATTATCATGGCCCCGATAATGATATTAGCTTAAAAATACTGCAAGTAGATTCACCAATGAAAGGTAATTTTTCTAAAAATGATGAAAAATTATTATCCTTTCAGTTGGTTTCAATTGATTCCAAAAAGAAAATAATAACTGTACGGGAATGTTTATGGAATTCGGATCTGGCAACTCTAAACAGCCCAATTGTTTGGGGAAAAAGCACAACATTTAGTTTAGAATAAGAGAAACTATTATTGGATTTAAAAAACTTGCCCATTTCTTTTTCAACTACTAAAAACAATCTATGAAACATTATTTAATCTTAATCCTTTGTTGTTTGGGTCTATGCCTAATCAGTTGTACGAAAAGCCCTGAGGTAAACAATATCCCGCCGGTAGTAATTGTGCCAGACCCAGTTCCTCCGGCTGTTGTCCAACCAAAATTTGTCACTAATTTAGGTTCAATGTGGGCATTTGCAAATGAATCTTCTGGGGTGGTTTTGTCGGACGGCTTTATTTATACCCATAATGATTCAGGCAATCCTAGTGTTTTTTTTAAAGTGAACCCTACCAATGGCAATTTGGTACAAAGAATTACAGTAACCAATTATCCTAATGTAGATTGGGAAGACATTACAGCAGATGCAGATTATATTTATCTTGGAGATTTTGGCAATAATGATGGCATTCGCAAAGACTTAAAAGTTTTAAAAATTAGCAAAGCACAATTTATCAATGTGACCAGCGAAACAGTAAATGTTACTGCCGAAGCGATTGAGTTTTCGTATACAGACCAAACTAGTTTTATAGCATCCAGTACAAATAATTTTGATTGTGAAACCGTAATTTCAAAAGGGGATTTCTTGTATCTATTTACTAAAGACAGGGGTGATTATGCAACCCGTGTTTATAAATTGCTCAAAACTCCCGGTCAATATACAATCACTGCTATAGAAAGTTATAATGTAAACGGATTAATAACAGGGGGTGATTATAATGCACAAACTAATGAGGTTGTTTTAATAGGATATTCTTCAGGACATAAGAATTCTTTTGTTTATTTGTTGTCCAATTTTACAAACGATTCTTTTTTCTCGGGAAAAGTGGTTGAAAAAATAATTGGAAACAGCATAGATGAATGGCAAACCGAAGGAATTGCTTTTGCTACAACCGATGGTAATAAACTATTTATTTCTTGTGAAACTACTACTTTTACCAAAGCAGAATTATATAGTACAGATAAAACTTCTTTGGGTTTTTAATGTTTTTTAATAGAATGGGCTAGGATACTGAACAAAAACGCATCTGCTTAACGGGATGGGTTTTTGGATTTTATACTGTTTTTGACTTTTCGGCAGAATTAAGCATTATTCCTAATGAAACTTTAAAAAAATAGGGCAATATTCCAAACATAGACGAAGCACCGGGTGGAGAAGCTAGCGGAGATGAAAACGCCGGCGAGGACTCATCAAGAACGCGCAGCATTCGTCCAACGTCGGGCACCGCTGCGACTCGTCCGGCCGCAGGTGAAGATCCTCTCTCTTTTTTACGCTCACAGCCACAATTCGCTCAAATGAGAGCACTGTTACAACAAAATCCAACTCTTCTAGCGCCCTTGCTTCAGCAGTTGGCGCAGTCCAATCCACAACTACTTCAACTAATAAACGAGCATCAGAACGAGTTTTATAACATGATAAACGAACCAATGGATGCCGAGACTGGCGGGAGTGCGGGGGGAGTTGGTGGTAGCACGAGTGGTTCAGTGAATCCAACGCCGGGCGCAGGCGGCATCGGAGGAGTCGCGCCAGGAGCAGGCGGTGGTGCACGCAATCCAAATTCACAGTATATTTCTGTTACGCCGCAAGAGAGAGAGGCCATTGATAGAGTAAAGATTCAAAATTTTGGTTTCATGAAAAAATTTTAATATTTATTTTAATTTAACTTTTT
>CAIOTL010000004.1 GCA_903861155.1 uncultured Bacteroidota bacterium | reverse complement strand
TTATTAAACAACAAGGTTAAAAAACAGCTAGTATGTGTAGTTATTTTGCGAAAGAGCTACAATTTTCCTAAAAAACACCTCTATTGAGTAGTCTATTTACATATTTCGTAAATTTAGTCTATAAAAAAAAAGATAAATTTAAAAACAACATAAATGGAAAATTTGTTAGAAAGAATAAAGCTAAAAGCAGGGATTTGGAATAAAACAATTAATGTTCATGATTTTATTTTGCAAAATATTAAATCGTATGAAGGAGATGCTAATTTTCTTGTAGGACCATCAAATAAAACTACTTTACTTTGGAATGTTTGTAAAAAAAGCCTTTTAATTGAGAGAGAAAACAATGGTGTTTTAGCAATAGATACAGAAGTTATTTCGAATCTTACTGCTTTTGGACCTGGTTATATTCAAAAAGAAAATGAAACAATAGTAGGTCTTCAAACTGATATGCTTTTAAAAAGGGCAATGAAACCCTTTGGCGGCATTAAATTAGTGCAGTCTGCCGTCGCTGAGAGAGGCTTGAAAGTTTCAGAGAGAGTTGTTGACGTTTTTAATTACGCAAAAAATCATAATCAAGCAGTCTTTGATGCTTATGATGACGAGATTAAAGTATACAGATCTAAACACGTTCTAACAGGCCTGCCAGATAATTATGCAAGAGGTAGAATAATTGGGGATTATAGGAGAGTAGCTCTTTATGGAATAGATAGGTTAATTGCAGAAAAAAAACTAGATAAAACAAAAATTTCTGGCGAAATGAGCGATGCAAAAGTTCGTTTACGTGAAGAAATTGCCGAGCAAGTTAAAGCATTAAACGACATGAAAAAAATGGCTCTTTCTTATGGAATAGACATTTCAAAACCTGCAATAAACGCTTATGAAGCAGTTCAGTTTACTTATTTAGCGTATTTAAGCGCAGTAAAAGAACAAGATGGGGCAGCAATGTCACTAGGTAATGTTTCCTCATTTTTAGATGTGTATATTCAAAATGATATTGAATCAGGTAAAATTGACGAAGTTCAAGCTCAAGAATATATTGATCAATTTGTAATGAAATTGAGATTAGTTCGTCACCTTCGTCCTGGAACTTATGATACCATTTTTGGTGGAGATCCAACCTGGGTTACTGAAGCAATTGGAGGTCAATTGAATGACGGTAAAACTAAAGTAACTAAAACATCTTTCCGTTTTTTACAAACATTATATAATTTGGGAGCATCACCAGAACCCAATTTAACAATTCTCTGGTCTGAAAACTTGCCACAAGGATTCAAAGATTTCTGTGCCAAAGTTTCAATTGACACTTCTTCACTTCAATATGAAAATGATGATTTGATGAGAAAAAATCGTGGTTCTGATGATTACGGTATTGCTTGTTGTGTTTCTTTCCAGCCTATTGGAAAATCAATTCAACATTTTGGAGCACGTGCTAACTTGCCAAAAGCACTTTTAATGTCGTTAAATGGAGGTAGAGAAGAAGTTGATGGAATTCAAGTAGTGGATCATATTTCAGAAAATTTAGAGGAGATACTTGACTATCATACAGTAATGAAATCTTTCAAAAAAACATTAGCCGAAGTGGCACGTGTATATGCAAAATCAATGTTTATAATTCATTATATGCATGATAAATATTACTATGAAAGAGCTCAAATGGCGCTAATTGACAGTGATCCAAATATTGATATTGCTTATGGTGCTGCTGGTATTTCAATCATTGCTGATTCACTTTCCGCAATTAAATATGCCAAAGTTAGCCCAATTAGAAATGAATACGGATTAACTGTAGATTTTGATATCGAAGGCGATTTTCCAAAATTCGGTAACGATGATGATAGAGTAGATAGTATAGCTCAAGAAGTGACTAAAATTTTTATTGCTGAGTTAAGGAAACATACTGCCTACAAAAATGCAAAACCTACATTATCATTACTTACTATTACTTCAAATGTAATGTATGGTTCGAATACAGGTGCTACTCCTGATGGCCGTAAAGCGGGTGAGGCTTTCGCTCCAGGGGCAAACCCAATGCACGGTAGAGATACAAACGGAGCTATAGCTTCTTTGAATTCAGTAAGTAAATTAGATTATAATGAAGCTCAAGATGGAATTTCATATACGTTTACTATGATTCCTAAATCATTAGGAAGTACCGAAGAAGTTCAAGTAGCTAATTTGACTACTACCTTAGATGCTTATTTTGGAAGAAATGCACATCACTTAAATGTAAATGTTTTAAACAAAGAAACGTTGATTGATGCTTACAATCACCCAGAAAATTATCCTCAGTTAACGATTCGTGTTTCTGGATATGCTGTGAATTTTGTCCGTTTGTCAAAAGCACATCAATTAGAAGTTATTAGTCGGACTTTCCACGAAAACATGTAATGAATTAAAAATTTAAGTAAAATAGTTCTAATTCAATACTAACCTAAATCTTGATTTTTTCAAAGAATTAAGTTAATATTTTTTATAAAAAATAATGATGTATTTTCCACAGCAAGACAATCAGGATGCCTTATTAAATAATTCAAATGCGCATTCATTACGAATCCATTCATTGGAAACATTTGGAACTCATGATGGGCCTGGAATACGTATGGTTGTTTTTGTTCAAGGTTGTCAATTTAGATGTTTGTATTGTCAAAATCCCGATTCGATAGATATTCACGGAGGCAAGATGGTGTCTATCGAAGAACTGGTTGCTAAAGCTCTAAAGCAAAAAGCCTATTTTGAAAAAAAAGGGGGAGTCACTGTTTCTGGTGGTGAACCCCTATTGCAACGTACAAAATTAATTCAGTTTTTTGATCTTTTGCACGAAAACGGAATCAATACGTGTTTGGATTCTAACGGTCGTGTTTTAGATTCAGATACAAAAGAGCTTTTAGAACGTACTGATTTATTACTATTAGATGTTAAGCATATCAACGAAGACTGGCACAAAAAATTGACAAGTGTAAATAATGCTACTACCTTAAAGATTGCAGAATATCGCGAAACTACTGGTAAACCAATGTGGCTGCGTTATGTGTTGGTTCCAGGTTGGACAGATCAAGTAGAATATTTACACGAATGGGCAAAACATTTTTCAGACTACAAAACAATCGAGAGAATAGAGATTATTCCTTTTCATCAAATGGGAAAATACAAATGGGAACTTACTGGATTAAAATATTCTCTTTCCGATCTATCTCCTCCAACAACTGAAGCTTGTGAAAAAGCAAGAGCTATTTTTAGTGAGTATTTGGAAAATGTTGTAATAAAATAATATTGATTTAAGAATTAATATAAAAATGAAAAAAAATAAATATTTAATTGTACTGGCAGGAATGATTATACAACTGTCAATCGGGTCTATTTATGCGTATAGCAAATGGATCGAACCACTGTCTAAAGAATTAAATTGGGATGCTCATGATACCAAAATGGGTTTTAGTTTAGCAATATGCTTTCTAGGACTTACAGCGGCTTTTATGGGTAAATTTGCTCAAAAAATAGGGCCAGCAAAATCAGGATTAATCGCAACTGTATTTATGACTACTGGATTATTGGGTAGTGCATTGGCAGTAAATATGAATTCAATGAATTTATTTTACCTAACATTTGGAGTTTTACAAGGCATCGGTTTGGGGTTTGGATATATTGTACCTGTTTATACCGTAGTAAAATGGTTCCCGGATCGTCCAGGACTAGCTTCAGGAATTATTATAATGTCTTTTGCTTTAGGTTCTCTATTGGCTTCATTTTTAATTGGACCTTTATGTATTGCTGTGGGGTTGTCGGGAGCATTTGCTGTATTGGGTATAGGGTGTGGAATTTGCATGATGTTAAGTGCATTGTATTTAGCTAATCCAGAAAGTTCAAAAGCGGTTCAATACGCTCATATAGATTTGACACCAAAACAAATTCTAACCGATAAACGTTTTATAGCACTATGGTTATTGTTGTTTTTGAATGTATGCGGCGGGATTGCTATAATCTCAAAAGCAGCAGTTTTAGGGGTAGAAGTAGTAGGAATGAATGCGGCGCAATCAACAATGTTTGTTGCAATTATCGGTTTGTTTAATGGAATTGGCCGTTTGTTATGGTCTAGTATTTTGGATAAAATTGGATGTTGGACAACTTTTATGATTTTTATTGGTATAAATGGAATTTGTTTTGCTTTAATTCCAATTTTTTCAACAAACTCGACTTATTTTCAAACTTTAACGTATATTATCATTGCTGGTTATGGGGCTGGATTTGCGACGATGCCGGCTTTTGTGAGGAATATTTTTGGAACCGAAAAATACGGTCAAGTCCTAGGTTATATATTAACAGCTTGGTCGGCAGCGGCATTTTTTGGCCCTTTATTACTAGGATTAAGTAAAGATATTAGTATTTTCTATCTGTTTTCTGTATTATTGATTGTTGCTTTGGGAGTTGGAGTTTGGCTTAAAGGTTTGCTAACTCAAACAGAAGAAGTCTTGTCTTATCAATAAATAATCTTTTTTTTAGATAATATTAAAAAATTTTGAAACCTCAATTTTTTTTGATTACTATTTTATCGCGAGATTATGTTTAAAAAGGAGTCCTTTTACTTCGTGCAACGAAAAAACAGCTTTTTTAATCTTGGTCTTTGTTGGGTCAATAGTGTAGTTGTAGCTGGTTTTAAAATTGGCTTTGTTGGCATTGGCTTTGTCAAATTCGGAGCGATACAAATCACAATTATCGAAAACTACTTCGGTCAAATCGGTGTTCATAAAGTCAACGGCAATAATGCTACAATCGACAAACGTGGTTCCTTTTATCTTTAAGGTGTAAAATTTGGAAAAATCCAGGACGCATTCCTTAAAATGAATCTCAAAAATCAGTTTGTCACACATTGCAAAATTGACATCTTCAATTTTGCAGCGATTAAAAAATACCGTCCTGAAAGCAACATAATTTATTTTGGCACCGCTAAAAATACAATCATTAAAGGTGCAGTCGATAAAAGTAACCGCCACAAAAACGCATTGCGAGAAATCACAATTGTTGAAAGTGCAACATTCAAACTCCTTTAAATTGACTTCTTGTTCACCGTAAGTAATATTGTGGTATTCGGCGTCGAGGTAGTAGTCTGGCATTTGCAAATTTTAAGGATGCGGCGACAAAGAAACAAAATTCGCAAACTCTTTAAGCCGGTATTGAGATTATTTTTTTGAAATTGAAATTCTAAAATTTTAAACTCTTTCGTAATCTCCTTTCCAATGAATGATTGTTTTTTTAATTTCAGTTCCTGAAAGATTTTTAAGAAATATTTTTTCAATAAATTCCTTAAGTTCTTCATCGGGAGCAAACCGTAGGGCAAATAATTTATCATCAGTTAATTGGTACTCAATATCCTCAAATTTTTTCCAAGTTAGGGCAAAATAACGGTACCGAAGTTCTAAACGAACGATACGGTTTTGCAATGTCAAAGCATAATGTTGTCGCATCATAAAAGCCAACCAAAACAGAACTACAAATACTGCACTGATAAAAGTCCAAATTAATTTGTCTTCAGACGAAAAAATGAAATATATACCGAAAGCTAGAAGCGTCAATATTATTGGATAATAAACAAAATGATGCGGAGTATAATAGCGAACATGATTTTTAAAAGATTGCTTTTCCATAATTTTATTTTAAAGTTTTTTAAGAATAATCTAATTCATTAATTTTCATCAGTCTTTACTAGTTTCTTCTGATTAATGGGTATCAAGCTCGTGTACCTTTTCGTTGGTCATAGACGGAAAGTTGAAAAACCTCTATGTACTTGATGCCATTTCGTCAACTTATCAAATCAGGAAAAACACTATTAAATGAATCATTTTTAAGATTATTATTTATTTTTTGTTTAGATACTAACTTATATTACATAAGCTATAAAGAATGAAAGCTAATAGGTTACAAATAAACTACTATTTGACAATTGTTATTTGTAAATAATATTGTGCTTTAAGGATAGCTACTTATTGTGTTTCCAAGATTTTTTTTAGATTCATGACTTTTAATTTTAATTATTTTTTTAACAGCAAGTAGCCTAAAAAAAATGATTTATAAGATAATCAAAAGTACTTCAGCTCGTTTCAAAGAGCATTATATAATTTTAAAAAGGAGTTGCATTATTCACGTATTTTGTGCTTAGATACAATTAGACAGTATAGAATTATAATTTATTAATTCTATTTTGAATAAGATGTGTAAATTTAAATATTTCAAATTAAGTTCGTTTACCATTTATAACATAATAATATTCAACAAAAACAAAATTCTATAATTTAAAATAATCTAATCCATAAAAGGCTGTTATTTTTTTAATCTGATGTACGGGTTATGATATATATTAATTTTATAAAAAAAAACTTATCGAATTTTTCGTTTCCGTTTCCCTTGTTGTGCTGCTAAAATAGAAACAATTACAGATAATACCCAGCCGCCACATATCGGAAGCACCATCGAACTTTTCCAGAAATTTGGTTCTGCAAAGGATGATGAAAGTAGAAGAGCATTACAAATTAGTGGAACATACCAGATACTCTTTGGATTTAACCTGACTATAAAAAAACAACCAATAGCAATAATTAAATCGTTAATTAAATGGCTATATAGTCCAGTTTCGGTTCGCGCGGTCCAAATAGAGTCAGTAATGGTAAGAACAATTGCTGCTATTATAAAGATTAATACTGCTAATAGCCAACTTGGAACTTTTGTGAAAATTGTCTTTTTTTGTTCAGTTTTCATTTGCTTTTGTTTTAAGGGAATT
>CAIOTL010000003.1 GCA_903861155.1 uncultured Bacteroidota bacterium | reverse complement strand
TATATAAACACAATAAATTAACTACAGATGATTTTTTAAAAAACATTATGGATATCAAATAGTGTTTTCTTTAAATCAGACTTCAAAAACAAAAAACGATTTTTCAAACATACAGATTTCAAATTATTCTCTTTGATTTTCCTACGCAAAGTTACCTCTGAAATTTCAAAGAATACAACAGCTTCTTTGATTGATAGATAATGTTTTGACTTTAAATCCTCTTTGGTTGAAATTGGTTTTACCTTTGGAATCACTACAATATTTTCCTTTTGTAATTCCCTCCAATTTCGCTTATAACATATTATAGAACAATAGATACCTTTACTACTTTTTGCTGTAAATTCTTCTTTACAGACTACACAAATTCTTTTGATTTGTAGATGACTCATTATTACTTACCGTTTTTGTTACTATATGATTTCCCTTTGTTTATCGACTAAAACGCTATCTGTAAGTAACAACTCAATAGAGAAGCTACTTTACGGACTATGGTATCATAAAATTCATAAAAAATATCGATTTACAAAACATAGTAACACGATTAGTAGCACAAATAGGGTAAATAAGGGTAAACAAAGTCATCTATCAATAAACAGAAATCCCTTTGTTTATAGCACTTGGAACGTAGAAATATGATGGTTTAATAGTGTGGATTACTTCCCGATACAGAAATTAGCAAATATATTCCCTAACAGTTCATCATTTGTCACTTGTCCTGTAATCATTCCAAAATGATACAAGGCTTCCTTAATATCAATCGCCATTAAGTCGCTTGAAAGATTAGTTTGCAAACCGTACTTCACTTTCTGGATTTCGTCCAATGCTTTCAGCAAGGAATCATAATGACGTGTATTGGTAACGATAGTTTCGTTATTTCGCAACGCGCCAGTATTCACAAACGAAAGCAACTGTTTCTTGAGTTCCTCTATGCCTTGATTTTCTTTGGCTGAGATAGTTTCAAGTATAACGTTTAAAGGTTCTAGTTGTTTTCTAATTTCACGTACTTCATTTTCTGAAAGCAAATCAACTTTATTGATTACAACAACTAAAGGTTTCATAGGGAATTGATTTTTAATTTTTTCAATTTCTATTATGTATTCTGAACTTTGAACTTTAAACTTTAAACTTTCAAACAAATATAAAACAACCTGAGCCTGTTCTATTTTCTCGAAAGTCTTTCTGATTCCAATGCTTTCAATATGGTCTTCTGTTTCCCGAATCCCAGCCGTATCTATGAATCGAAAACCAATACCTCCAATAACCAATTCGTCCTCAATCGTATCCCGAGTAGTTCCTGCAATGTGAGAAACGATGGCTCGTTCTTCGTTTAGCAAAGCATTTAGTAAAGTAGATTTTCCAACATTAGGTTCACCCACAATAGCGACGGGAATACCGTTTTTGATAACGTTTCCAACTGCAAAGGAATCAATCAGGCGTTTCAATACAAACTCAATTCTATTTAATAATTCGTGAAATTGGGTTCTGTCGGCAAATTCAACATCTTCTTCTGCAAAGTCCAGTTCTAGCTCTATTAAGGAGGCAAAGTTCAATAACTCTTCGCGTAGTTTGGCAATTTCGTTAGAAAAACCACCACGCATTTGCTGCATTGCAATTTGGTGGGAAGCTTCGTTATCTGACGAAATTAAATCGGCAACTGCTTCAGCTTGTGATAAATCTAGTTTACCGTTTAAAAAGGCTCTCAGGGTAAATTCTCCAGGGTTAGCCATTCGGCATCCATTTCGAAGCAATAATTGAATAATTTGTTGCTGAATATAAGTAGAACCGTGACAGGAAATTTCGATGGTATTTTCGCCAGTATATGAATGGGGTCCCTTGAAAATGGAAACCAGAACTTCATCCAGTGTTTTTTGATTATCGATGATGTGACCCAGGCGTATGGTATGGGATTTTTGTTGGGTCAAATCCTTTCCTTTGATAGATTGAAAAACTGAATTTCCAATAGTAATGGCATCTTCACCAGAGATTCTAATTATAGCGATTGCTCCAGCGCCTGAAGGAGTGGCAAGTGCAACAATGGAATCATTATATAACATATTTTTTCTTCTAGGTTGTAAAGGTAATAAATCTTAATAAGTATCAATTTTAATATTTTGAAGATTTTATTTAGTATTAAATTTATCATAAACATCTGATAATTAGATTTTTTAATTTATTTTTTTTTACCTACCTTTAAGGTATGAAATAACCTAAACTTCATAATAATGAAAAAGATTTTGTTTCCCACCGATTTTTCCGAAGTTGCAACTAATGCCTTTGTTCACGCTTTGGAGTTTGCCAAAATTGTTAAAGGCGAATTGATTTTATTGCACACTTTTGAGCTTCCAATTTATGACAATCAGTTTTTTCCGGAAAATTATAATGTCATTTTTGATTCCCTTCAGTTATCGCAATTTGATATGTTTAAAGATGAAATTCCAAAGCTTCATGCCATTGCCGAAGAACGAAATCTGGATCATATAAAAATGAGCCACAGATTGATGGATGGTAGTTTGCTTTACAATATTAAAAAAGCAATCAAAGAAGAAAAAATTGATTTTATTGTTATGGGAACTTCAGGCGCAACGGGATGGGAAGCTTTTTTCCTAGGAACGAATACCGGCAACGTTTTAACTGCTGTCGATGTTCCTGTGCTTAGCGTTCCTCTCGAAGCAAAATTCAAAAAAATTGAAACTATTGGCTATACCACCCGTTACAGAGCTAAAGATAAAAAAGCACTTAAAGACGTGCTTAAAATTGCAAAAAAAACGAATGCCAAAGTAAGGTGTTTGTATGTAAAAACCAATAATTCTGATGTTTCAGATGCAACATTAAAACATTGGGAAGAAGAGTTTGCTGAAGAACCTATTCAGTTTTCTGTAATCCCAAGCGATAATGTGGCGGATACCATCTTAGATTTTGTTTTATTTAAAGATATTGATGTACTAGCAATGCTAACTTATAAAAGAAACTTTTTTGTTGAATTATTTAAACCTAGTTTAACCCAGAAATTTTCGAATAGGTTAGACATTCCGGTTCTGGCAATGCACGAATAACGTAATTTGACCATAAAAAAAAGCCGTCCCAATAAATTAGGGCGGCTTTTTCAAATAAAAATGGTTTGGTTAGTTGGTTTAATTATTTAGCATTACTGGCATAACCAGCATTGTTACTGTTTCGCCTTCTTCTAGTCCATCAACTGGAGTCAGAATTCCGGCTCTGTTAGGCAATGACATTTCAAGCATAATCATATCAGATTGCAAGTTGGTCAACATTTCAGTTAGGAAACGGGAATTGTACCCAATTTGCATATCGTCACCTTGATAATCACAAGTCAATCTTTCTTCAGCTTTGTTTGAGTAATCAATATCTTCAGCAGAAATATTCAATTCTGCACCAGCAATTTTCAAACGAATTTGATGTGTGGTTTTGTTAGAGAAAATTGCAACACGGCGAACAGAACTCAAAAACTGAGAACGGTCAATCATCAATTTGTTTGGATTTTCTTTAGGAATTACCGCTTCATAATTTGGATATTTTCCGTCAATCAAACGACACATTAATATATAATTGTCGAAAGAAAAAGTAGCATTCGAATCGTTGTATTCAATCTTAACTTCTGCATCTGAAGCACCCAAAATATTTTTTAAAATGGTCAAAGGTTTCTTTGGCATAATGAAATCGGCAACTTGCGAAGCTGTTACATCAGTACGAGCATATTTCACTAATTTGTGAGCGTCAGTGGCTACAAATGTCAATCCTTGTGGAGAAAACTGGAAGAAAACACCAGACATTACCGGACGTAAATCATCGTTTCCGGCAGCAAAAATTGTTTTGCTGATGGCTGTTGCCAAAACATCAGCTGGAACTAAAGTTACAGAAGGTTCGTCCAAATTCACTGATTTTGGAAACTCTTCTCCTGGAGCATAAGCCAAAGCATATTTCCCAGAGTTAGAACTAATTTCTATTGTGCTATTTTCTTCAACTGTGAAAGTCAATGGTTGTTCCGGAAAGGTTTTAAGAATTTCCAAAAGCAATTTTGCAGGAACAGCAACGCTTCCTTTGCTGGTAGAATCTATATCTAGAGTGGCAGACATTGTAGTTTCTAAATCAGACGCAGAAACCGTTAATGCTTTGTGGTCTAATTCAAATAGAAAATTATCTAAAATAGGCAAAGTATTGCTACTATTGATAACGTTGCCTAAAACTTGTAATTGTTTTAATAAGTACGAACTCGATACTATAAATTTCATCTGTTTTATTTTATTTTTTGGTGTATAAATTTTGTTTCTTCCAAAATCTATACTTGCTACAAATATATCGCAAACTATTTTATTTTCTTAATTTTTTTATTAACATTACTTCGCATATTTTTTCTTTCTAAAGAAGGTAAATATAACGCCAAAAAGCACTAAAATCAATATTGGAAGCCCGATAGTTATGAATTGTATTAAGCTATAATTGGCATATACTTTTTCTTTATCTAATAAAGGTAAATCGAGATCTCGGCTTCGAATGTTAATAAGTCCGTTGTCATCGAGCAAATAATTGACGCAATTGAGCAGGAAATCCTTGTTGTCATACAAATTCCCAGAACGTTGATCATAACCCAATTCCACGGGTTGGAAGTTTTTATCCAATTGGTTTCGGATCAAATCGCCGTCCGAAATCACGATTATTTTTGTGTTTTTTCCTTTGGATTCGAATGTTTTCTGGTCGAATGGCAACACACGGTTTTCAAAAACCGAATGAAACGAACCTTCCAGCAAAACCGAAAGTGGCATATTTCCCTTGTTCAAATAATCATTTGGCGAAGTTTCTTCAGAAACCATATTCAAATTGATTTCTGCCGGTGAACCTATTTTTCTAGAATATTTGGACGATTGCAACAGCACCGTTTTCTTGATTCCGTTTTTTAAAGTATCAATTGGATTGGCAAAATCGAATTTGATTCCGCCCAAGTTTTTCACGATGGGATGCTTGCTTTCAGGATAAACCTGTGGCGCAAATTTCCAGATGAATTCCTGGTATTGGGTGGCACTTCCTTGATCGCCAGAAGCCATTTTTATTGGGCTTCCGCGTTCGTCTTTTACTAAATCAGGGTTAATTCTGAATCCATATTTGAAAAACATATCGTTCAAATTCAAATCCCGCGGATACGCTAAAGTCGAGCCGGATGAATTATACATACTGTCCATTTCTATCGCCACTTGGTCAACAAGCCACAAGGTTTTGCCACCGTGAATGATATATTGGTCTAAAACTTGTTTCTCGGCATCCGAAAATTGCTCGGTTGGTTTGGCAATAATAGCCAAATCATATTTTTCTAAAGCTTCTAAACTTCCAATGGGATTTTTTGCGACAGAATCTAAAGTGAATGGCCCAATGTGATAACTTTCTCGAACCTGCAGGAGGAATTTGGCCATATAAATTTCCTTGAGTTCCCCGTTTCCTTTGATTACGGCAACCTTTTTCTGCTTTTCTTTCGTGATTTTATTGATGGCATCGGCAATCGAATATTCTAAATGTTGAACAGAACCAATCACTTTTTGGGTGGTCGAAGCGCCCATTATATTTTTCAACAAAGGAATATTAACTTCTTTGTTGTTGTAAACGGCAATCGCCCAAGGGAAAACCATTGCCTGTGATTGTTTTCCTTTGTCGTCAACGGTGATGTTTATGGGTGTGAGGCCTTTTAGATACAAAGATTTGATGTTGTCCATACTTTCGTCTTTGTTTTCCAAAGGATCAACAAATTCGAAAACAATATTTTTGTTGTAGGCTTGAAACTCTTCGAATAAATCTCGGGTTTCGCTTTGCAAACGCTTGAATTCAGCGGGTAAATCGCCTTGCAAATAGATTTTTACATACAACGGACTTTGCACTTGCTTAATGATATTCAAAGAAGCGGATGAAAGCGTATATCTTTTGTCTTTGGTTAAATCAAAACGATGAAAAAAACCATTGCTTAAAACGTTCAAAAATAGTACAAACGTAATAATACCCAGTAAAGATTTCAAGTAATTTTTATTGGAAGTTGTCATTACGATTTAATGGATTTTAGATTATAAACAGTGAATGAAAGAAACAGGAACGTGATGCTCACAAAATAGATTATGTCCCGAGAGTCAATCACACCACGACTCATACTTTTGAAATGATCTTGCATTCCAATACTTGAAATTAGCCCTTGAAAACCAGGAATAATTGTTGTCACACTTTCGAATCCAAAGTAAAAAAAGAAACATAAAAACACTGCCACAATAAATGCCACAATTTGATTTTCGGATAGGGTGGAAGTGAAGGTTCCAATTGCGGAATAGGCTGCAATTAGAAATAATAATCCGAAATAAGATCCAAGTGTGCTGCCCATATCAATGTTTCCTTCTGGCGAACCTAAACCAGAAATTACCCAAACATAAATGAAGGTTGGAACAATAGCCATTACAATCAACAACATCGAACCTAGAAATTTTCCGTTCACGATTTGCCAAATACTCAAGGGTTTTGTCAATAATAATTCCAATGTACCTTGCTTTTTTTCATCCGAAAAACTGCGCATTGTAACAGCAGGAATAAGGAAAATCAGAATCCACGGAGCCAAAGTAAAAAACGGACTCAAATCAGCAAAACCGCTGTTCAAAATATTATATTCTCCCTCGAAAACCCAAAGGAATAATCCATTCCCAATCAGGAAAACGGCAATCACCAAATAACCGATTGGCGAACCAAAAAAGGATTTTATTTCTCGTAATACTATTGATTTCATTTATAATTTTTTTGCCACTAAGACGCTAAGGCGCAAAGTTTTTTAATTCTAATTTATTAAGTTGCTCATTCCCCCTTCGGGGGTTAGGGGGCTTAATTTATCAACGCTCCAAGCTTCGGGTTTGTCATTGAATAATTGTTTTGTAAATGTCCAAACTTCGTTAAAAAGTTCCGATTTTCTATAATTTTCCAAATCTTCTTCTGCTTCCCAATAACTATATGTAAAGAAAATACATTTGTTGGTTTTGTCCTGATACAATTCCAATAAACGGTTTCCCGGAGCATTTCGTATTTTCTCTTTTATAATTTCAAAGTTTTCCAAAAAAGCAGGGATATTTTCTTCAGCGAAGGACATTTTTACTATTCGTATGAACATTTGATTTATGATTGAAGATTAACGATTTTTGATTTAGAAATTAGCTAAAAACAAATTTTACTTTTTCTCTTAAATTGAACTTTCCTTGAATTTTCGATGTAATTAAATCTCCCATTGTTAAGTCTTTTCTACTTGATTTATATTCTTTTAAAAAGAAATTGAATCTATTAATTTTATATGAGTATTTTTTAGAAAAAAAAGTTAATGAAATAGGATAAAATACCTTTAATAATAAACAATGGAATAAACAAAACAGATAAAATACCCCATATACTTATAGTTAATTCTCCTTCACTTTCAAAATGCTCATCATAATTAAAATTAGAAAAATCTACCTTGAATTTTGTAATAAAATCTTCTAAAAGAAGATAATTATCATCACCAAAAAAACTTAAATCATTTGCGATTTTTGATTTATTACAAATATTCTTATCTCCAGATTTTTCTTCAAGAAATTGTTGAACTTCAAGATAATTCTGTTTTAAATTTTTAAAACTTATTTTTATAATTGTTTTCATATTAAGTTGCTTTACATCCGAAATCAAAAATCGTTAATCTTCAATCTTAAATCAATTTTTTCTAACTAAACACTATATTTATAACATCCCTATAATTCAATCCCAACAAGCTATTCGCCGATCCCACTTTCGACGGATTGCTCCTGAAAATCGCAATTTCCAGAAAACCAGCTTCATTGAAAATCGCTAATTTTTCACCTTCATAATATTTAATTGGATATTTATCTGAACTCGCAATCGCGGAATAATTGGGTAGAATTGTCTTGATATTTTTGGTTCTTAGGACAATTTCGTAGGGTCTTCCTTTGGCAACTTCCAAGAATTGCTTTTTGGAAATGTTGGTCACCACATTCCCAAAATGGTCAATGTAAATCACATATCCTTTTATAGAACTTCCATCATTGGCGGCCACAGCCTGCAAATCGGTTACTTGTTTGACGGCTTTTATTTCTTTACCAATAACGTTCAGCAAACCGCCTTTGGCTATATGACAAGCGACTTTGACGAAAACGTCCAAATCTGTGGCATCATTTGGTAAACGGTCGTGAATATTGATGGCAACTATTTTTTGGGCAACAATTTTTTGCGAAAGCATACTCAAAATGCCATTATCGGCGGCAATGAAATAATGGTCGTTCCATTGCATTACGATATGTTGGTTTTCCTTGTTGAATTCCATATCCACGCCAATGAGATGAACGGTTCCCTTTGGAAAATTCGAGTATGCAGCTCCAAGAATGTAACTTGCTTCCACTGTGTTGAATGCGTCAATATGATGTGAAATATCGACTATGGAAGCCTCGGGATATTCCGATAAAATTTTCCCTTTCAAAGCGCCAACAAAGTGGTCTTTCAAGCCGTAATCGGTGGTAAGGGTAATTATTGACATAAAATTGTTTATAAATAAAAAGCGATTGCAAGCTAAAACTCATTAAATTTGAGAAATGCAAAGCTAATAATTATCCACGATTATTTAATACTTAAAACTATACCATTTGAACGAAAGAATCATCGAGCTCATAGACATCGCTCCAAAAGATTTTTGGGGTGCTCAAGACACTCATCTTGAAACGATTAAAAAGTACTATCCCAAATTGAAGATTGTTGCCCGTGGCACAACGCTGAAAGCTTTTGGCGAAAAGGAAGTACTGGATGAATTCGAAAACCGATTCAACCGATTGATGCTGCATTTCACGCGATACAACACCATCGACGACAATGTTATCGAGCGCGTTATTCAAAGTACCGCACAAGACGACGTTAAAACATACGGTCACGACAAGATTTTGGTACACGGAGTTGGCGGGAAAATCATCAAACCAATGACGCCTAACCAGCAATTATTGGTCGATACGATGAACAAAAATGATATGGTTTTTGCCGTTGGTCCTGCCGGTACTGGAAAAACCTATACTGGTGTCGCTATGGCGGTAAAAGCGTTGAAGGAAAAGCAAGTCAAGCGAATTATATTGACTCGTCCAGCAGTTGAAGCAGGCGAAAATCTTGGTTTTCTTCCCGGCGATATGAAGGAAAAACTGGATCCGTATATGCAACCTTTGTACGATGCTTTGCGCGATATGTTGCCCAACGAAAAACTCGAAGACTATATTTTGAAGGGAATTATCCAGATTGCACCATTGGCATTTATGCGCGGAAGAACTTTGGACAATGCTTTCGTGATTCTTGACGAAGCGCAAAACACGACCCATTCACAAATGAAAATGTTCCTGACCCGTATGGGAAAAAGCGCCAAGTTTATGATTACCGGCGATCCGGGACAAGTCGACTTGCCACGAAGAACCATTTCTGGGTTGAAAGAAGCAATTTTGATTTTGAAAGACGTCGATGGAGTTGGAATTATTTACCTTGATGACAAAGATATTGTGCGCCATCGTTTGGTTAAAAAAGTGATTGATGCGTACAAGCAGATTGAAAATAATGATTAGTTAAATCATTATAAATGAAATAAAAAAATGGTTATAAAAGAAAAAATCAAGGTTATAATAAGCGATTTAGACGGCACTTTACTCAATGCAGAACATCAAATTTCCGAATATACCAAAACAGTTTTCCGGCAACTTCACGATAAAAATTACTTGATAATCGTTGCCACGGGTCGCCATCATTTAGATGCTTTGCCTATTGTTGAAAGTTTAGGCTGCCCCGTTTATTTGGTAACTTCAAATGGAGCACGGATTCATTCGCCCTCAAAGGAATTACTGTATTCTATTAATATAAAAAGCGATGCCATAAAATCTATTTTGGATTTAGAAATCGATTCGGAAATTACAACTGTATTATTCAAGGAAGAAGTTTGGCAAACCAATAAAGAAAATAAAAAGCTAAACAATTTTCAAACCATAATAAACTATCCACCCGAAATAGTCGATTTCAAATTTGTTGAAGATTTAAGTGCCATAAAATTGTTTTTCACCCACGATAGTCATCGAAAATTGATGGAATTAAGGGACAGGATTCTCGTTGACCATTCGGATGATTTTAGTCATGCATTTAGTCTTCCGCTTTGTCTCGAATTTATGGACATATCAGTCGATAAAAGTGTCGCAATTTTGAAAATTTTAGAAAAGAAAAATCTCACTTTCGATGAATCTATCTCTTTTGGCGATGGTTTCAATGACGAAAAAATGCTTGCTGCCGCCGGGAAATCTTTGATTATGGAAAATGCTGTTGAAAGTTTAAAAAACAAACTTTCCCACATAGAAGTGATTGCCACCAATGATGATGACGGCGTGGCGAAATATTTAACAAAAATGCTATTGTCATAATTCTCTTTGGAATATAACATCAAAACTGAATTCTTGTTTTTTACCTTGAAAATATTCCTAAATTTGCATTCTTAAAACAACACAACAACAATGAACACAATAACAACAACCAACTTCAATTTTCCCAATCAAAAATCGGTTTATCGAGGTAAAGTAAGGGAAGTTTACAATATCAACGACGAACTTTTGGTTATGGTTGCCACCGATAGGCTTTCGGCTTTTGACGTGGTTTTACCAAAAGGAATTCCTTATAAAGGACAAATCCTAAACCAAATTGCGACCAAATTTATGGAGCTTACGCAAGATATTGTTCCCAATTGGTTAGTCGCAACTCCAGATCCAAATGTTGCCGTTGGTCATTTATGCACGCCTTTCAAGGTCGAAATGGTGATTCGTGGTTACGTTTCAGGTCATGCTGCTCGTGAATATGCCGCTGGGAAAAGAGTAATTTGTGGTGTAACGATGGCAGAAGGATTGAAGGAAAACGATCAATTTCCAACGCCAATAATTACCCCAACAACAAAAGCGGATAATGGTTCTCACGATGAAGATATTTCTCGAGAAGACATTCTTTCAAAAGGAATTGTTACCGAAGCTGATTATTTGGTTTTAGAAAAATACACCAGAGCATTATTCCAAAGAGGAACCGAAATTGCTTCCAGTCGCGGATTGATTTTGGTGGATACAAAGTATGAATTTGGCAAAACCAAAGAAGGAAAAATTGTTCTAATAGACGAAATTCACACCCCGGATTCTTCCCGTTATTTTTATTCTGAAGGGTATCAAGAAAGACAAGATAGGGGAGAGGAACAAAAACAATTGTCGAAAGAATTTGTGCGTCGTTGGTTAATCGAAAATGGTTTTCAAGGTCAGGCAGGACAACAAATTCCTGATATGACGGATGAATATATCGAAACCGTTTCCGAAAGATACATCGAATTATATGAAAATATTCTTGGAGAAAAATTCGTAAAAGCCGATGTTACCAATATTTATGATCGAATTGAGAAAAACGTTTTGGCATATTTGGGAAATAGATAAAATCAAGATTTATTCATATTAAAAAGCCGCAATTCTAAATTTTAGAATTGCGGCTTTTTTTAACCCTGACAGGGTTTGAGTTTATTCTATCGGTGCATGTTTTTTTCTGTTGAAAACCCAGAAAATAATTGGGAATACTAACAAGGTTAAGAATGTCGCCGTTACCAAACCACCAATAATCACGATTGCCAAAGGTTTTTGAGACTCAGAACCAATTCCAGTAGAAATTGCCGCAGGCATTAATCCAATTGACGCCATCAAAGCGGTCATAACTACGGCTCGGGTTCTGGCTTTTACGCCCATAAAAATGGATTCCTGCAGACTAAACTTGGCCTTGAGATTATTGTGGAATTCGGTGATTAGAATGACACCGTTCTGGATACAAATCCCAAGCAAGGCAATGAATCCAACACCTGCGGAGATTCCGAAATTTATCCCTGTGAGGTGAAGTGCAATGATTCCTCCTATAATAGCAAAAGGAACATTGGTCAAAACCAAAAGAGAATCCTTGATATTCCCGAATAAAACGAACAGTAGAACAAATATTCCTAACAAACTTATAGGCACCACTTGACCCAATCTGGCGCTGGCACGAACCTGGTTTTCAAATTCGCCTGTCCAACCCGTGGAGTAGCCATTTGGCAATTTTAGTTTGTTTACTTTTTCTTGTGCTTCGGCGATGGTACTGCCTAAATCTCGATCACGAACAGAGAATTTTACACCAATAAATCGTTTGGTATTATCTCGGTAAATATAGGCGGGGCCAGTGATTGTCTTAATATCACAAATTTCTTTCAACGGAATTTTTGCGCCGCTCATTGTTGGGACTTTCAAATCGCTGATATCTTTTTCGTCCTTGCGATATTCTTTGGCATAACGAACTCTAACATCAAATTTCTTTTCGCCTTCATATTTCTGGGTAGCGGTTTTTCCTCCAAAAGCGAGTTCTAAAACGGCTTGGGCATCGGTCAAAGTAACGCCATAAGCAGCCATTTTTTCACGGTCAAGAATAACGCTGATTTCGGGCTGGCCAATATTTCTGAGTATTCCGGCATCTTTTATGCCCGGTATGTTTTTGATTTGTTTTAAAACCTGGTTGGCAATTTCATCCAATTTATTTAAATCATCACCATAAATTTTCACGGCATTTGCAGCCTTGAAACCAGCTACGGCTTCTGCAACATTATCTACCACCGGTTGCGAATAGTTGTAAGTAATTCCTTGATGGTTTCTTAGTTTTTTGTCCATTCGATCCACCAACTCATCTTGAGATATTTTTTCTTTCCAATCCTTTTTTGGTTTCAAATCGACTTGAAATTGGATGAATCCAAATCCGTTTGGATCGGTTCCATCATTAGTTCGCCCAGTTTGGGATAAAACTCTTTTGACTTCACTAAAACTTTGCAAATCATTTCTGATTTGTGCCGCTACTTTAACGCTTTCTGGCAAAGAAGAACTCATTGGTAACTCCGCTGTTACCCATAGCGCGCCTTCGTTTAATTGCGGTAAGAATTCCGTTCCCAAAAATGTGGCTGAGAAAAATACGACAGTCAGTACAATCAAAGTTGATGTTAAGGCTTTTACTTTGTTTTTGAAAGTCCATGCAAATCCTTTGCTGACGATTCTGTCCCAAAAATTCACAAATGGATTGTGTTTTTCCTTCACATTTTTGTTCAGTAGAATGTGCGATAAAACCGGAACCAACGTTAGTGTGAAAATCAAAGCGCCAATCAAGGCAAATCCAAGGGTATATGCCAATGGAGAGAACATTTTTCCTTCCACTTTTTGGAAAGAAAATATAGGGAGCAAGGCGGTTATGATGATCAATTTCGAAAAGAAAATGGCTTTACCCATTTCGGTTCCTGTTTTATTGATGAGGCTTCCTTTGGCCAATTTATTGAATTTATCCATTCCTACGGTTTTCGCTTTATGGTCGAGGACGACAAATAGTCCCTCGACCATGACGACTGCCCCATCGATGATGATACCAAAATCGACTGCCCCCAAACTCAATAAATTGGCGCTCATTCCCATCAATTTCAAGCATAAAAATGCAAAAAGTAATGCCAACGGAATTACGATGGAAACCGTGAATGTGGTACGCCAATCGGCCATAAAAAGGAAAACGATGCAGGTCACCAAAATAATTCCTTCGAGGAGGTTGTGCATTACGGTTTCGGTGGTATAATCCATCAAATTATCGCGGTCATAAAAGGTTTCCACTTTGATGTCCTTCGGAAGTATTTTTTCGTTGAGTTCCTTTATTTTAGCTTTAATCAATACCAGTGTTTCCTTGGCATTTTCGCCTTTTCGCATAACTACAATGCCTTCGACAACGTCATCATTTTTGCCCAAGCCAGTTTGTCCCACACGTGGCAATGCACTTTCGTAAACGTGCGCAAGATTTTTTACCAGAATGGGATTCCCGTTGGCATTATCTACAATTATGTTCTCAATATCGCCGATAGATTTCAATAAACCAACACCGCGAACGACATAAGCTTGGCCATTTTTTTCGATTACGTCACCGCCAACGTTCAGATTTCCTGCGTTTACTGCGTTATAAACTTGCAATGGGCTGATGTTGTATTTGGCCAGTTTTATTGGATCAACACCAACTTCGTATGTTTTTTCCTGACCACCAAAAGCATTCAAATCAGCTACGCCAGGAACTGCTCGGAGTTGCTTGTCAATAACCCAATTTTGGTAGGTTAGCAATTCTCTACTATCTCTGCTGTCGCTTTTGATGATATACCTAAAAACTTCTCCGGTAGGTCCATAAGGAGGTTGCACGTCTGGCTCGACTCCATCGGGCAAGGAAACATTTTTTAGTAAATTGTTGACCTGTTGGCGCGCAAAAGCATCATCGACACCATCGTCAAAAATGATTTTGATAACCGACAAACCAAACATCGTGATGCTGCGTACACTTGATTTTTTCTGTACCGAGTTCATCGAAATTTCAACTGGAGAAGTTACAAAGCGTTCTACTTCTTCGGCACTTTTTCCGTTCCATTGGGTGATGATAATAATTTGTGTATTTGTAACATCTGGAAAGGCATCTATGGGCATGTTTTTAAAGGAAATTACTCCGGCAAGTGCTACCATAGCTACCCAAAAGAAAGTGAAAGCCTTATTCCTTATCGAAAAAGAAATGATATTTTTGATGAATTTGTTCATGTTTTTTTAAGTTTAAATTTGAGCGTGAAACCTTAAAGAAAGAAATTGAATTGGACCTCTATCCTTATTATAACCTGAGTTTATTACAAATTGATAGTCTGGAGAAAGTGTAAATGAAGTGTGTGGAATAGCAAATGAATAAAATATTTCGGCTATTTTTTCAATGCCATAGTTTAAATTTCCGTCACCAATCATAAAACCGTTTCCACCAAGTTCTTGGTATTTTTGATGCGATTCGGATAATCCATTGGCAACTATGGCGAATCCTCCAAAATCATTGGGACGATTCCAGTTTTTTCCTTTTAAAGTGATTCCAATCGAAACCGATTGGTCAATTTCAGTAAACGCCCAGGTTTCATTTTTTCCGTCATTGTAACTGATTCGTCCAAAAATTCCCCAGCTATCGGAATGACTGTATTCGGCATTAATGCCAACCCCATATTTTGTTCGACCTTCTTGCCTTGTACTGGTAATATTGGGAATTGTGATGTAATTTGCATTGGCAAGATCATAATTCCCCATTGAAGCCAGATTTCGATATATTAGTGCTTTAATTACAGCAGTATCTTTGTTTAAAAAAGTGATTTTCTTTACCAATTCTATATTAATGGCATTCGATTTGTTGAAACTGAATTTCAGATTCGGCCCATTGGCGTTAGTTGGTAATGCGGATAAACTTCCTCTAACTTGCCAGGTATAGAATTGGTAATTAGCATAAATTCCATCAGTGTAACCACGAGTATTTGCGGAATAATCCCAAGCACCATTTACCATTAAAGACCAATTCATGAACTGGGTTCTGGGATCATGAGAATAGGAACTTGCGTCAAAATAATCGCATAAACTGAATTTTCCGGCAACAATTTGTAGAGAATGTTTTTCATTGAATTCGACTTTTTGTTGCAAAAGCATTCTCGCCAAATAGACTGACGGTTTAGTTTCCCCAATCCTGACAGTTTCCCCATTAGTAAAACCTCCCAAACCTCTTGTCTGAGACAAACCTTCTCCTCCAGAAAGTTCTGGATTAAAGCTTAACAATCCACCTTTCCAAAGCGGAACATCTATAAATAGGGTAGAAGTAAGCGATAATGCTCTTTGTTCTTCGGCTTGCATGCTGTTTGTTCCAGAATATAAAGCGTGAAATGTGGGATGCCATTGATAAATCGATGTTATTTGAAATTTAAGGCTGCATTTTTCTATGGTGTCCGTTTTTTGCGAAAAGGAGGAAATAGAAAAAAATAAACATGCAAGACACAATATAAAAGTTATTTTTTTCATCAAATTTAATCGTTTAAAGCATCATAAATGAATAATTGATTTGTCGTGATTACTTTTTCATTTTCCTTTAAACCGCTAGTAATATAGGTTATATCGCCTACTTGTCTAAAAACTTCCACTGGTCTGGTTTCTATATTGTTACGGTCTTTAAAAATCATAACAAAATTTTTACTTTTATCAAAAACTATCGCAGCACTTGGGACAGCAATCATAGATTTGTTTTCGTTGAACGATAATTTTATATTGGCATTCATGTCAGGCTTCAAGAGAAAAGCCGTGTTTTGAAGTTTTACCCTTGCATTCATGGCTTTGGTTTGTGGATCGATTACATTAAATATTTTATCCACTTTTCCTTTGAAAATTTTGTCAGGATAACTCAAGGTAGTTATTGTGGCATCCTGTCCTAGTTTTACTTTGCTGATATCACTTTCATTAACGTTTGCAATGGCCCAAACTTCGTTGATTTCGGAAATATCAAAAATATTTTCCGAACGGTCATTTCGTATTAGCATATCCTGATTAATGCTTTTTTGGGTAATAAATCCGCTAATTGGTGCCGTAACATCATAAAGTGAACCTCCTTTTATTTTGTATATTTTATAGGTTTCTTGAATGCGGTTCATTTGGGATTGCGCTTTTTCGACCCCGCCTTTTGCCTCGAGAACGTCTCTTTCGGCATTTAGTTTTCCTTCAAATAATTCTTGGGCAACTTTCAGATTGTTTTTGGCAACAATCAAATCGCTTTTGGCATCTACCATTTGTCTTTCAAAATCGGCAATATCGGTACTTTTGATTACGGCGAGCACTTGTCCTTTTTTTACATAATCGCCAAGTTCAACGTTTACTTTTACAACACTTCCGCCCACAAGCGGAAAAACGTCGATACGTTTGTTGTCATCGGCAGTTATTTTTCCGTAAAAATTTAATTCGTTTTTTACGATTTGCGTCGTTGCCAATGCTGTAGTTGTTGTTTTCAACATATTGTCGCTCAAAACAAAAGTTGCCTCAGTTTCCTGATTTTCTTCGGTTTTTTTGCAGTTTGTGAATGCCAATGCAAGAATTGCGATTCCTATAATTGCTTTATATTTCATAATTTAATTGTTTTAAAATAAATCTTTGTTGATGGTGTTGTTTAATTCTTCGCCCGAAAGCACTACTTTTTTCTTTAATTCGTTCATTTGAACCGCTGCTAGATTATAGCTTTCCATAAAATCAGTGAATTCAAGCAGGCTGATGTTTCGTTTTTGGAAATTTTCTAAAATTCCATTGTAAACGGTTTCAAAATCGGCAACCATTTTTGGCCTCAACTCATTGTAGTTTTTGGCTGCTTCAAACCATTTAGAATAAGAGGAATAAATTTCGGTTTGCAATTGCATTGTAGCATTTTGTTTTTCGGCTTTTGATTGTTCCAAAATATATTTTGAAAGCTTAATATTCCCTTTGTTATTGTTCCAAAGTGGAAGTGGAATTCCGATCGATCCGCCAACCTGATTCCTAAAGGCACTACCTCGTTGGTCAAAACTAGTGCCAAGGGTAACGTCAGGAATAGCGAGTGATTTCTGGAGTTTAATATTCCATTCGTTAGCTTCAATGTTTTTCTGGTTTTGCAAATAATCAGGTCGGTTTGCCAAAGCTAATTCTTCGAGTGATTTTACATCAAAATTATTATTTTTAGAATATTTATTGATGTCAGCATCTGTCACTAGAGGAACAATGTTTCCAGTTTCGCCCAACAATAGCCTCAAGTTTGCCTGTTCTTCAATGGAACTATTCAAAATTTCGTTTCTATCATTTTTTAAATTTAGGAATAAGGATTGCAAACGAACTAATTCTTTTAAAGCAATATTCCCTTTTTGGGTTTGAACGTTATAGGAATTGACTAGTTCTTGAATATGAGCAATTTGCTTTTCGGAATTCTCAAGGTTTTTGGAATTGAAATAAATAGTAAAGAAACTAGTTCTCAATTGCAGTTTTAAAGTTCGGAGGAGATCGTTGAATTGCAATTCGGCAATTTTTTCGTTGGTTTTTGCTAGTTGAATTCCGTTGTGCTTTTTTCCGCCCATATAAATAATTTGTTGGATACCAAAGGCTTTTTGACCATTCGTACCAATGTCAAAATATTTATTATTTTCAGGATTATACACATTGAGATCAGTATTAAAACTTGGATTATCCCATATTTTGGCTTGAATCGTTAATGCTTTGGCCTCATCAATATTATAATGTGCTGCCAAGAGTGTCAAATTATTTTTAAGAAATTGGCCTTCGCAATCTACAAGTGTGATTGTTTTTTGAGCCACAATAGCCTGATTTGCAAATAAAAGCAAAATAAACCCTAATTTTTTTTTCATTGTATCCATTTTAATTATATACAAAGATAGTATCAAAAATGTTTAAGAATTCTTAATTTTGACCTTAAAAACTGCTTAAAAATGAAAAATTAGTTGGAATAAATTCACATTCTTTGCAGGAATAGAATAAATTATTTTGGAGTTGTGAAGTGAAAGTATACGTTGAACGATTCGCAATCCGAGACCGAAACCCGAGGTTCTATTTGAGTTTTTTCCTCTCATAAAAGGTTGGAAGAGATTTTCCTGCTCTTTTTCGTCCAATGTTTTTCCGGTATTTGAAACTGAAATCATCAAATGTTGTTCTGCACAACTTATTCTGATTTTTGCCTGCTTGTTGTTTGAATAGACGTATGCATTTTTGAGAATATTGCTAATTGCGATTTCCAGCAATTTTTTATTTCCCTTTATTTCCAGCAAAGAATCCAAATTGTCATTCTCTTCGATTTCAAATTGAATGACAAAGTATGGAAAGGTTTTGTTTAATTTTTTAATAGAAGAAAACAGGATTTCATCTAATCGATACTTTTCTTTTTGGTCATATTTTTTGTTATCCAGTTTTGATAAAATCAACAATGAATGTATCAATTCAGTCAATTGATTTAAATCAGCAAGGATTATCCTTAGGAAACTTTTGGTTTCGTTGTCGGTTTCTTTTTTGGCGTTAAAATTCTCAATTTGGGACGTGATTCGAGACAACGGCGTTCTAAGTTCGTGAGAGGCGTTTGCCGTGAATTCTTTTTGTTTTTGATACGAAATTTCAATTCGATCCATCATAAAATTGAATTCATTGGCAATCAAATCAATTTCGTTTTTATTGCTTTTTACTTCGACTCTTGTATCCAGATTGTTTTCGTTAATATTTTTTATTTTTTGATGAAATGAACCTAAAGGACTCATTGCTTTTTTGACCGTATAGGAAGTAAAAATCCAGCAAATGGTTGTGAAAAAGAGATAGGAAAGGATGAGAATAAATCGCAAATATAGTAATTTGCTGTTGCCATAATAATCTGGAGCAGAAATTAGAATGTAGAAATTTTTGTTGTTTATTTCATAAAAAACGCCAAAAACCTCATAATCGCCTTGTTTTTTGAAGGAATTTTTTTGTTTTTTCAAGTCTTTTAAATCTTCCACCGACCAATTTATTTTAGCATCGTCAATACTACTATAAATAAGTTTGTAATTAGCATCAAAAATCAGTATTTTCTCATCAAGCAATTGATTGATTGAGTTTTGGTCAATCATTTTTAATAATTGTCGATCGGTTTCCTTGACATTCACCAATAATTTGATGCTTGATAGCGCCTTGATTTCTAGCCTATTTCTGAATTCTTCTTTTCGAAAATTGGAATATAAAATAAAAATTAATGTAGATGCCAAGCCAAACAAGACTGTAAAAAGCAAACTTACAAATAATGAGATTCGGTTTTTTAAGGTCATTCGATGTCTTTTAAATAATAGCCATAGCCAATTTTAGTATGTATCAATTTCATGGAATGTTCTTTATCTATTTTCTTCCGCAAAAAATTGATGTAAACTTCTATCGTATTTTGGTTGGTTTCGATGTGATAATCCCAAAGTTTTTCTGCAATGAATTGTTTTGAAACCACGCTTCCATTGGCATTGGCCAAAATTATAATGAGTTTAAACTCTTTTGGAGTCAATTTTATTTCTTTACCTGATCGAAAAACCTTCATTTCGTTTTCCAGAATTTCTAAATCCTGAATGATAATTTTTTCTTGAATTTGCTGAGGAATTTCCTTTCTGCGCAAAAGCGAGCTTGCTCTGGCAAATAATTCTTCGAAATGGAAAGGTTTCACCAGATAATCATCGGCGCCATTTTCGAAAGAAATTAGTTTGTCCTCGATTTCGCCAAAAGCGGTCAACATAATGATTGGCGTTTTTCGATCCATTTTCCGAATGGATTTACAAACGTCGATTCCGTTTTTTCCGGGAACATTGATGTCAAGAATTATCAAGTCGTAAGTGTTGGGAACGAATTTTTTTAATAGTGATGAACCATCATAAAATGGAAAACACTCGAAAGATTTTGAATTAAAAAAAACCGCAATTTCCTTTGATAAAGTAAAATCGTCTTCAAGCAATAGGATTTTCATAGAATTGAATTTTTGAATTGCGGTTTATTGAGCACTTTCAGGGTTATAATTGGTTATTTATTGGTTATTTAAAGTAAGAGAATGTTTCATTTTTTTTCATTTTTAGTAAAGTTTCATAAATCAGTTTAATCACGTTTTCTACATCATCACGATGTACCATTTCGACCGTTGTGTGCATATATCTCAATGGCAGCGAAATCAGCGCTGAAGCCACGCCACCATTGCTATAAGCAAAAGCATCAGTATCTGTTCCGGTAACTCTTGAAGACGCTAATCTTTGAAATGGAATTTTCTTATCGTCGGCTGTATTTAGGATAAGTTCCCTTAAATTATTTTGAACCGCTGGAGCATAAGTGATAACCGGACCTTTTCCAATTTTGATTTCTCCTTCGATTTTCTTTTCAATCATAGGAGTGGTAGAATCGTGGCAAACATCGGTTATGATGGCTACGTTTGGTTTGATGGTTTTGGTAATCATTTCGGCGCCACGAAGACCAACTTCTTCCTGAACAGAATTGGTCACATACAATCCAAAAGGTAACTTTATCTTATTTTCGTTAAGCAAACGCGCTACTTCGGCAATCATAAAACCACCCATTCGATTGTCAATTGCTCGACAAACAAATTTATTTTCATTCAAAACCATAAATTCGTCAGGATAGGTAATTACGCAACCTACATGAACTCCCAATGCATCAACTTCCTCTTTTTTTAAACAACCAATATCGATGAACAAATTGTCAACTTTTGCAGGTTCTTCTTTACCTCGATTTCGGGTATGAATCGCCGGCCAGCCAAAAACGCCCTTCACTATTCCCTTTTTTGTATGGATATTTACCCGTTTTGAGGGGGCAATTTGATGGTCTGAGCCGCCGTTTCTAATCACATAAATTAATCCGTCATCGGTTATGTAATTAACGTACCAAGAAATTTCATCGGCGTGGCCTTCAATTACAACTTTATATTGAGAATCCGGATTGATGACTCCCACGACAGTTCCATAAGTATCTGTAATAAAAGTGTCAACGAAAGGTTTCACGTATTCCATCCAAAGTTTTTGCCCACTGCTTTCATAACCTGTAGGTGAAGCATTGTTCAGATAGCTTTCTAAAAACGTAAGGGACGACTTGTTTAATATCGATTCTGTGCTCATATTTTTTTTTTGCTAAATTATAAATTTGGCATTACAGTTGTATATATAATGTATAATTTTGTGACATAAAATTTTTCCGACAATGAAGGTTATTAAAGTTCTATTGTTTTTTCTTTTCCTATCAATATCCATCAATGCGCAGGTTGTTCAAAAAGACACGACTAAAATGGGGTATGTCTTGACCGAAAAAGATTCCATACTTGGTGATACAATTCACTTGGAAGAAATAATAATTTATAAAGGAAAACTTGATCCCGAAGTTCAAAAACAGTACCAACTTCTTTGCAACCGTGTTTATGTTGCTTATCCTTATGCAAAATTGGCTTCCGAAAGATTGACGAGTTTAAATAAAGGAATGACAAGCCTAACGAATAACAGAGACAAAAAGAAATATTTCAAGATAGTCGAGGATTACCTCAGTAATGAATTTGAAGCCAAACTCAAAAAGCTTTCCCGTAAACAAGGACAAATATTGGTAAAGCTAATTCATCGTCAAACAGGCACAACCACTTATGATTTGATAAAAAACCTCAAAAGCGGTTGGAAAGCTTTTTGGTCAAACGCCACGGCCAGAATGTTTGATATCAACTTAAAAACACAGTATAGACCCTATGAAGTCAACGAAGATTATCTGATAGAAACCATATTAGCTAGGGCTTTCGAATCTGGGAGATTGATTAATCAACCCCCTGCAACTCCTATAGATTACAATAGTCTCAACGATTCTTGGATAACAAAAGCCCAAAAAACAAATAAATAAGGCTCCTTTTAGCGTTTTGTTTTATAGGCCGTCGGGCTATTCACTACAAGCCTTCGCAAAGTTTTGTTTAACTTTACTTTACTGCAGGCTTTTCGCTACTATCCCTACCGCAGCATTCGATTAAATCACCAAAATTTGTCATTAAAAACATCTGCCCAATCACAAACTCTATTCATTTTAATTTCGTTTCTTCTTCGAGAGGATAGTGTTTAGGATTTCAAAAAAAAACTTTCACTTCCAATCTACACGTCTCCAACGACTTAAAAGAAACATTAAAAAAAAAGAATAAAAAAGGCTTGTTTAAGCGAATAAACGTGCTACTTTTGCACCCGCAATGAAATGCACGTTCTTAATAAGATTTGGAAAAATAAACAAGAAACAGTTGTTTGGGAAGTGAGGAATTTATATCTTTGCCCTCCTTAAAAAATGTAAATTGTATGAATTATTTTAAAGAAAAAAATATTTTATTTTTTTCTTGCCAGATAAAAAAAAGTGATTACTTTTGCACCCGCTTTGAGAGACAAGCGAAAAACAAATAGAAGAATACGTTCCTAGACATATTGAATTGACAGCCGTTTT
>CAIOTL010000002.1 GCA_903861155.1 uncultured Bacteroidota bacterium | reverse complement strand
ATAATTATTTAGAAAAAACTTGCATATATTAAATATATATTGTTAGTTTGCATAAGAATCAAGTCGGAAGGGTTCAAGATATATAGAAAAAGATTCATTAGTACCCACCGACTTGGGGAAAGTGGGTCTTTTTTTATATTTTAACGTTCCGTAGCTTGTTGTCAGTGCGGAGCAAAAATAGACTAAACTTTCGATTAATCACAAAACATAACAAAAATGACTGAACTTAAAATTAAATACCAAACCCCGCATATTGCCAAACACGTGTTAAGCGGGGTTTTTATCTACGAAAATGAAACCCTTATAGATTTAGAAAATGAAGAATGGATTGATTGTATTGGCTACGATGGTATTTATCAAGTTTCTAATTTAGGAAGGATAAAAGGAGTTGAAAGATGGAGAGAAACAAGACCAGGAATAGGTTATATGATGAAAGAAAAAATAAGAAAACAAAGTGTTTCTGAAAATCATTCATCTATAAGGTGTTTTTTATGTAAGGATGGAAAAGTAAAACCACAAATGACGGCAAGGCTTATGTTTTTTTCGTTTAATTATAACATACAAAATTTGCCTGAATATTTTGTTATGCACAAGGACAATGATTGGAAAAATAATAAACTTGAAAATTTGAAAATTGGTACGCAGAATGAAATATCAAAACTAACATTTGAACACGGAAAAGTTGATCACTTAAAATTAGGCAACCCAATGTTAAGTAAACATAAGAGGGAAAATGCAATTTTAATAAATGGGAATATTTCATCAGTAATTTGCAAATGTTGTAAAAAAGAAAAACCTATCAAGTTTTTTAGATATGGAAATAATCTTTGTAAAAAATGTGATGCAAATAAAAGACATTTTGAAAAATTAAATAAAAAAAGAGTACAAGGTTTTGAAATAAAAGAAACAGAAATTGAAACTGGTAAAATAACTATTTACAATAATTTCAACGACAAAGATTTGTTGAAAAAAGTTTCTATTATAACAGCTATCAAGTATGCGGAAAGCGGTGAAATTTGTAATCCTAAACCACAAAGTAAAAACTATTTTAAACCTTTTAAATTAGAAGTTTTGAAAATGTAAACGTCTTTTAAAATCCCGCTTAACGGTTCTCGGCTTTATTTCAGTGCCGTAATTTAAAACTGAAGTTCACAAATAAAAACCAAACTTATGAATAACGAAAACACTTCCGATAACACCCAAGCAAAGGCATTGAATAAAACCGATGTTAGCGGATGTAGTGGTTTATTAAAGATAATAATTTCGTGTAAAAACAAAGGTAAGGATTAGTTAAATTAACAAAAAATCGACAGTGTGCCAATGGTTCTATGAAAGTAAGTTTGCCTGATGCTACTGCACACAATAGCAAACAGTGGCTTTTCAAAAAGTTATAACACCCTCTTTACACGAAATTAAATTAAAAATTATGAACGAATACAAAGACAAAGAATTATTAAAAAGTTTTTTACTAGAACATTTTGACTTTAATGAATTAAAAAAAGTTGGTTTGTTTAATAAAGAAATAAAAAGTAAAGATTACGAAAAACAAGCGGACAGAATTTGTCAATTTTTCGGACTAGAAACCATTTACCAATACGGATTTAACGAGGTAAAAGCTCATATAACATACGCTGATGGATTTAGACCAGAAAACGAAACTTTTGTAACAACAATAAAACCGTGGCACGAAAGCTAAATTTTATAATTAAACGCGAATGTAACTATATCCGCTAACTATTCACTAATGGTAATTCAATAAATTGAACTAAATGGAAAACCCAATAATATCAAGTAATGGACAAAAATTATTATCTTTTTTAGATGATAAAATGATGGATGGAAATTTTACAAATGAGGACTTGGTTCATTTTATTGAATCTTATTATTTGTATATATAGACTAAAATAATTATCTTTACAATAAAAAAAAATGATAGGTATTTATAAAATAACATCCCCAAATAATAATGTTTACATAGGACAAAGTGTGAACATTGAAAAAAGATTCTCTAAATATAGAAGTGGAGAATGTGTGAGTCAATACGCTTTATTTAGATCGTTAATAAAATATGGATGGATAAACCATCGTTTTGAAATACTAGAAGAGTGTTTAAAAAATGAATTAAATATTAGAGAAAGATATTACCAAGAATTTTTTGATGTAACATCAAAAAATGGACTTAATTGTCATTTAGTAGGGGCTGATGGCAAAAAACAAGTTTTAAGCACTGAGACTATTGAGAAAATGTCAAAAAAAGCCAAAGAGAGAGTCGTTTCTGAATTAAAAAAGAAAAATCATTCAGAAATAATGACAGGAAGAAAATACAGCGATGAACATAAAAGAAAAATAAGCATAGCGAATAAAGGTAAAAAGCACTGGTGGAATATAGGAAAAAATCAAAGTGATAAACAAAAAAAAGCAGTAAGTGATAAGCTTAAAAAACCTATTTCACAATACGACTTAGACGGTAATTTAATAAAAATATGGGATAGCACAAAAAGTGCAAGGGATTTTTATAATGTTGGTGGGTCTGGAATAAGTGCTTGCCTAAATGGTAAAAATAAAACTGCATTAGGTTTTATTTGGAAAAAAGTAGTTTAATTCCTGATTATGCTAAAGAAAATAATTTAAGCTATAACGGTATTAAAAAATTTAGACAAACGAAAAAAATATTGAATGTAAAATTTGTAATTGATAATTTATGAGTCAACTAAAAAAATTTCAAAATTGGATAAGTTCTTATGAAATAGCGAATGATATTTTTCCTGATTCCAAAGCTATTAAATTCAAGATTAAGGAGCTTCTAAAAGAGGAAGTTGTAGAGAAAAAATCGGGTTCGAAAAAGATTTATTTTAGGGATTGTAAATGGTCAGATTATGATACGCTTCGAAAGGATTTAGCAACCGATTCAAACTTCGTTAAGGAATACGCTGGAGTCGATTTGAGAGCATATATCGATTCAGCTATAGCTTGGAGCGAAACATATTCAAAATTATCAACAGATAGAGGTTGGTTAGTCACGTTAAAGAATTGGATGAGAATAGCCAAGAGAGAAGGTAGATTAATAATGAAGCAGGTTATAGAAAAAAAACAATCAGCATACGTAAATCATTAGTTTTTATTATAATAAAAACAAACTAAAAAAAAATAAAAGATGCAGGGATTTAACATAGCTACATACCAAGATACTCGTGATGAAATAATGAAATATCGTGATAAAGGGGCATTAAGAGGTATTTATTTAGGATATCCATTATTTCATGAAAATTATACTATGTCATTACCGGGTTGTACAGATTGGACTGGTGTTCCTCAAAGTGGAAAAAGTGAATTTGTTTTAGAAATGCTTTTAAATGCTTCTCTATTTCAAGATTGGAAACACTTAATGTATGTTCCAGATATAGGCAGAAAAGAAGTTGTTATAGCAAAACTGATACATAAACTTTCTGGGAAAACATTTGATAAAAGATACATAAATAGTAACTATATCACAGAAGAAGAAATAGAAAAACATTTACATTGGGTAATGGAACATTTCTTAATAGTAACTAGAAATGATACTAAAAATAAACTCACACCATATTCTTTTTGGGATTGGGCGGTAAGAATAAAAAAAGAACAAGGACTACACACAGCAACGATTGATAGTTGGAAAGATATGAAGCGTTATGTAGGTCGTGATGGAGAATCTATTCAAAGAGACGATTTATATTTAGAGGATGTATTGGAATATAGAAACGCATTATCTGAAGAACATAATTTACATTTTCATATTATCATACATCCATTAAAAACAGAAAAGGATGTTAATGGTAAAAGAAAACCTCCACATCCTTATGACTTAAAAGGGGGTACAACTTGGTTTGATTCAGGAAAATGTATGCACACAGTTCATAGGGTAGATGGTACAGCTAATGAGGTTATAATTTATACTTATAAAGCAAAGCCAGAAACAGTTGCAAAACAAGGAGAGGTTACATTTTTTTATGATTCAAAATTATCTCGTTACTATTGGGATAATGCAGGGATAAAAACTTTTGCTAACCATATTAACGAAAAACCAAAAGCATTATTAATCGCAGAAGAACAATCTTCAATTGGATTTGATGATAATGATTCAGATGGGTTTCCATTTTAAATTTAAGATATGACACAAGAAGAAAAATCACAAGCAAAATGGCATACTGAATATTTGAAACAACAGCGAAAGTATTTTGAATATGCTGATACTACTCAATATTTATTAGAGCAGAAAAAAGAGGATGATTTATTATTGTTACAAGATTCATTTGTAGAATGGATAACTAAGTTAAAAAAAGATGATATAAGGAAGAAAGATTTAACTTTATTATTGCAAAGTATTTGGCGTATTCAGAGTTATTGTGGAACATTGGAAACTGTATGTAAATCATCGGTTGTAAGAGTTGTAGAACTCAACAAAACAATTGAGCGAATTGAATCTGAAAAACGGATTTTAAAATTGGAGATAATACAAATGAAATCAAAACACGAATCAGAAAAAAATAGTCTTGGCAAAGAAATCGAATTCCTCACAAAAAACAGCTAGTCCAGAACAACTTTATTTTGTACACCAACACGGAATAAAAGTATATCCAATATCAAAATTAGGCTCTTGGTACATCGAAGTTGATAATAACGGTAAGTTACATCGGTTTGATAAAAGAGTAGCGCAAAACGACTTAAATGAAGCAACAGCAAAAACAATAATTTATTACTACAACAAATTAAAAGAAACAAAAAAATAATGGCAAAAATAGAATTAACGCAAAATCAAAAGGATTTCAAATTAGATTCATTAACATTGAATAATCAGTTTACATATTGGCTTGTAAAAAGTGGGTGTATGTGGGATTTGAAAACTACTAATAAGGAATACGACAAATTACGTGAGTAATTGGATCACGCAACAGCACTTGAAAGTTTAAAACGAAAAATGTTTAACTTAGTACTCAAATAATATGGGAACGGTTGGACTTGCTTCGCCAATAATTAGGTTTGATTCAGAATTTGTAAATTCAGTTGATGAAACTATTATGATTGGGGATTTGGCTGAAACAGCTTTTAATAAAGTTCAAGAAGAAGTTTGGATGTTTATTTTCAAAGCAAAGCGTGGCGGAGAGTTATTTCCTTCGGAAGAAGTTGAAAGTGGTTTGAATATTAGTAAAATGCAAAAGGTTGGGTAATTTTAAGGAAAGGACTTGCAAGGTATCGGGAGTTATGTGGAAGCAATATAACTCCCTCCAAAAATGCAATTGTTCTGAGTGCCAAAAAGAAAAGTTGCTTTTAGAAAAAGAAAAAGAAATGACTTGGGGTAAAGTGCCTAAAAAGACTTATTCGATTCCAAATATTTCTGAAAAGAGAAAAGCCTTAAATTCTATTTACGAAAACGTAAGGATTGAGGTTTTATCCGAAGCTAAATTTAAGTGTTTTATCGATGGATGTACGAATGTTGCCAATACTATTGAACACACAGCAGGAAGATTGGGTTTCTATGACGAACAAGCAAGGTATGATAACATACCATTGATTATAGATAAACGATTCCTAAAAGCGTGTTGTTTGCACCACAACGGAGAATTAGAAAACAATCCAGAACTTTCAAAAGAATATCAATTATCAAAAATTCACGGAGGAAAGAAGTTATGAAAAACAGAATATTTAATGAAAATTGCTTAGTAACTATGGAAAGAATGGAAAACGGAATTATTGATGCAGTAATTACAAGTCCTCCATATAACACAAGTCGTAAAGGATCGAGTTTAGATGGTGCTTGTGCTAATGTTAGATATGATGAATTTGATGATTGTAAAACAGATGAAGAATATATTTCTTGGACAATAGATATTTTTAAAGGATATGATAAAGTTTTGAAGGAAAATGGCGTTGTTTTATATAACCTTTCATATTCAAGTGAAAATACACATCTTATGTGGCTTGTAGTTGCAGAAATAATGAAGCAAACAAACTTTTTAGTAGCAGATAATATCATTTGGAAAAAACCAACGACAAGCCCGAATAGTTGTAGCCCAAATAAACTAACAAGACTGTGTGAATATGTATTTGTTTTTTGTAGAAAAAATGAATTTGATACTTTTAAATGTAATAAAAAAACATCATCTTTAAGAAAGACTGGCCAGGTTGCGTATAAAAACTATTTCAATTTTATTGAAGCTAAAAATAATGATGGTTCTAATGATATTCATAAAGCTACTTATAGTACCGAATTAGTTAGAAAATTATTATTGCTTTATGTCAAAGAAGGTAGTTTAGTATATGATAGTTTTATAGGTACTGGGACAACAGCGGTTGCTTGTGTAATTGAAAATATTAATTATATTGGTAGCGAAATTAGTAGTAGGTATGTTGATATGTCTATAAAAAGAATTTCAACTTACGAAAATCAACAAACATTATTTTAAATGGAAAAGAAGGAAATATTTTTTTGTGACTTGATTGTGTTAAAAGATAAAAAACAGCTAAAAATAGAAAAAGTTGTTTGGATGGAAACAGAAACTTATCATAAAAAAATGGAAATAAAAGAAGTGATTAAAATAAAAAGTTTAGGATTTCAATCAATAAAAACAGGATTTATAGAAGCTAAAAAGTCAGATGAAAAAAGAAATGACATTACGGGAGCTTATGATTAATATTTAAAAACAAGTAATAACAATTAAAACAAAAAAGATGAAAAAGCACACGAATGAATGTTTGAAGCAATGGATTGATTCATTGAAGGTAAAAAAGGCGGTAGTATTAACAGTTTATAAAAAAGAAGAGTAATGGCAAAGCAAGGAAAAAGAAGAACGTTCTCAATCTGTTTAACAGAAATTCCAAAGGAGAGAATTTTAATTCACGAAAACGGCAAAAAGTATCTTAATTTAGAGAGTTGGGATAATGATGAGCCAGACAAATATGACAATGACTTTTCAGTTCGTATTTCAATGAACAAAGATGAAATAGAAAGAAAAAAAGCTGGAGAGGAAATTAAGAGTATTTATTTAGGTAATGGCAGGATTTGGGAGCCAGTAAGTAAAATTCACGAAGCTACTCCAGAGGATATTAAAAAG
Source organism: uncultured Bacteroidota bacterium (assembly GCA_903861155.1). Lineage (GTDB taxonomy): Bacteria > Bacteroidota > Bacteroidia > Flavobacteriales > Flavobacteriaceae > Flavobacterium. The sequence continues at coordinate 5,913 of CAIOTL010000002.1, read as the reverse complement.
ATGGAGGAAGACCCAGACGATCTCCCGTTTTGATGTAATAATCAATAATTTGAAACCAACTCTTAATCGGGTTGGTTTTTTTATTTATTGCAAATTAAAATTAAACAATACATATAAAGTATTTAATTTGTAATTAAATATTATATATTTGTAATATAAATTTATAAATATAAAAAAAATGAGTTCAAAAAAAGAGGTTAAAAAGAAAGTATTCTTAGACTTTCGTTCGGCTTTATTAAAGTTGGAACGAGAAAGAGGGATAAAAAAGAATTTAGGTTCTATTTCAGATGAAAGTGGATTTTCAAGAGTAGCAATATGTGCTTGGGGGAAAGAAGCTCCTGCTGTAGTAGGTGTTATCTATGGATTTCTAAAGGAAAACAATTTAGAGTTTAATGACTTAGTCAAAGAGGTAGTATCTTATGAGTAATCAAAGAACTTATATTATTTCATACTATACAGAAAAAAACGATGAATGTGTAGATTTAGAATACGAAGTAGAAGCTCCGGATGTAATTATTGCTGCTATTAATTTTAGAGCAAAAGTAAAAGTGTTCAAGAGAATTTTTAAGATTGAGGAAAAATAACAAAAAAATAATAAGGAAAAATGGAAAACACAGGATTACAATTATCAGATTTGAAAGTATCAAATTTGCCAGAACTACAAGGATGGAAAGAGAAGCAAGAAACACTTGTTAAAGACAATCCTTATATCGAGATTACGGACAACAAGACTTACGAGATTGCTTGTAAAAGCCGAATAGCATTGCTTAAAGGACGTACATCATTGGAGGGTCAGGAAAAAACAATCGCTTCTAAATTATCTGCATTTCGTAAGGAAATAGGAAGCAAGACAAAAGAGTTAATTGATATTACTTTGCCTTTTGAGGAAAAACAGCAAGTCGAGGTGAAGCGATATGAGGGGATTAAGGAAGCAGAACGATTGGAGAGAGAGCGTGTTGAACAGGAGCGTATCGATAACATCAAATCTAAAATAGAATCTATCGAAACAGAATCATTTGCTATCATTCAAAAAATGACTTTCCAAACGGTTATTCCTGATGGAGCTGCAATCTGTTTAATTTGCAAACAGGAATTTGATTTCGAAGAATATGATATTTTGTTTGAGCAAACATTGGCACGTATTGAGAATGCCATTAAGGATAAAATTGATGATTTGAATGAGAGAGAGGAACAGCGTTTAGAAAACGAGCGAATGAAACAAGATATTTTTAATGTTCGTGTTATTCGTTTCAAAGAGCTTGGTTTTGAATTAGAAGATGATATTATGTTTCGTTCTACTGAATTACCTCATACCTATACAAAATCTGAATTACTAAATATTGATTCTGCTACTTTTGAAAGAGCTATTGAAAATCTTAAACAAGCAAAAGAAGGTTTAAAACAAGCTAAATTGGATGCCGAAAACTTGGAGGAAAAAAACAAAGCCAAAGCGGATAAGGATAAAATTTTCGAGATTCGCAAAGGAAGGTTGGTTGAAAGTGGACTTGAATATGTAGAAAATTCAGAATTAGGAGTTTCTGGTTTTATATATCCAAAATCATTTAATATACAGGGATATGATATTAGTGATATTTATGATACAGATGCCATCGATTTTGAAACAATAATTACCGATGCTAAATTGGCTATTGAAAAAGATAAATCTGATGCAGAAGAATCCGAGAAAAAAATAATGTCAAGAATTGCTAAACTTTTAGAGATTGGATTGAAATATCCAGAAGAAAAAGATGGATATACTATTGCTGATGATTGTAATTATTTTTTCCCAATTAAAGATTATTATAATGCAAGTGAAGAAGAATTTGATAATATTTTATTGGAAGCAAAACAAGCTGTTGCAGATTATAAATCATCAAAAGAAGATGCCGAGCATTTGAAAAAGGAAAACAAGGCGAGAGTGAAAAGATTAGTAGGAGATAAGAAAATAATTTCAGAAAGTCTTGAAGTATATTTTGCTGATTTACATTTATCAACTGAAAATAAAGAATCGTTGGATTTTATAATAACTGCCAACACCAAGATTCAGGCTTTGAAAAACGAATTACTAACTGAATTAGAAAAACTTTAGGCAATGGCAGAAATACAAAAAACAGAAAATAAATTTCTATCAGTTTCAAAAATAATTGACACAGAAATTTCAACAGTACTTACATCAAATGTAAATGGATTTCAGAAAGCATTCGTAATGAGTTCAGCAATTGATATTATCAAAGAGCAATTGTCGGATGAATATATGAAGCCTATTATGGCATTGCAAGGATCAAGTCTTGGATTTAAAACGGATCAAGATACGGTTAAGGAAAAGGTAAACAATAAGTGGGTAACTAAAAAAGGAGAAGGTTATCCAATGGAAATTGTAAGAGAGTGTTTAATTGAAGCAACATTTTTAGGATTAGAAGTTACTGGAAACCAATTTAATATCATTGGTGGAAATATGTACCCAACACGAGAAGGATTTGGGGCATTGTTAGACAAAATGAAAACCCTAAAAAAGAACTTTACTTATACTAATATCTTGCAGCCAGCAGGACAAAAAGTTGCAAATGTAACAGTTCAAATAGTTTGGCAGTTTGATGGAGAGCAACCTAAAAAACAAAGCATTGATTTTCCTATAAAATCAAACGAATATACTTCTTATGATGCTTTGATAGGTAAAGCGGAGAGAAAGGCAAAAAGATGGCTTTATAATACCATAAAGGGAACTGATATTTCAGATGGAGATGTTAATGATATTCCTCATGTAGAAGTAAATAATGCAGTTGACGAAAAACTGTCTAAAATAAACTCTTTATATGAATCTGCTTTGGATAACTTAACTTCCGAGGAATGTGATTATATTGATAAAATAATCTTGGAAAAGGATGTAGTTAATTATGATAAAGTGATTGCACACTTAACGACTAAACAACCTAAAAAAGATTAGTATGATAGAGAACAAAGATAGGATAGGTAATTTCACAAGTTCTAATATTTTCAAGCTTTGCACCAGTTTAGCAAGTGGAAAACCAAGTGCAGCTTATTTCATGTACATTGAAGAAAAGATTTTTGAAAGAAGAATGAAGCGAAGTTTGGAAATGGGTGCTTATGGTCAATCAATGGCTTGGGGTAAATTTCTTGAAAAAAGGGTAAATGACAATTTACCCTTTGGGTACCAAATGTTGCATAAGACAACAAAGTTACATCCAAAGTTTGATTATGTTTCTGGTTCGGTAGATTTCTTAGTTCCAGGAGTAAAGGTTGCAGAATTGAAATGCTTTGAACCTAAAAACTTTGCAAGCTATGTTTCCGTTTTATTAACTGGAGATACCGAGTTGATTAAGAAAGAGCATCCAAAAGAATATTGGCAAATGTTGAATAATTCTCAAATTCATAAAACACCTAAAATGGAGGCTATTGTTTATATGCCTTATGAAAGCGAAATGGAGGAGATACGGGAACTTGCTGAAAATCCTGAATATTTAAGTGATATTGGAATGATGCCTTGGGAAGTTCGTTTTATAGCTGAAAAACCAAGTTCACATTTAGCTGTATTGCCAAATGATAGTGCTTTTAAAAACTTAAATATTTTTGAGTTTGATGTTCCTATTGATGATGTAATATTTTTAAACAAGAGAATAATTGAAGCAGGACAACTTTTATTACGATAACTTATGAGATTGGCAAAAGAAAATTTAGAACAGTTTGAGTCGTTATTGAAAGAGAGAGGATATATAAAATATATTCAACATTATAATAATGAAGATTATCTTTACTGGAAGTCATTTGAAAGAACAAAACTAGGAGAAGGAGGTTATTCAGTTGGATTTGCGTTTTATGATTTTTCAAAATATCCACAATGTAAAGATAAAAATCCAATAGGAGTTGATTTAAAATTTATGTTAGGAGGAGGTCAAGGTATTGGAAGATTAGATTTATCTATTTCTGATGATAAAATTTCGGTTGATGTATTCGAGTATTTTTGTAAAAAGTTTTATGAATTTTATAAAGAAAACAAATTATGACACCAAAAAATAAATCAATTAAAATGCACTTGTTCTTTTGTTTAATGCAACTTCTTTTAGAATGTTTAGATGATTTAAAAGTAACAAATCCAAGGATGATTGAGTTAAAAAGCAATCTAATTGAAATGTGTGAACTTTTAAATAATGATTGTAAAGATACTTATACTATCCAAAAAACAACTTATTTTCAAACATTGACTAATCAGATTAACACAATGATGCGTAAATCGTTTAATCCAAAAATGTAACTATGGAAAACCATCAAGAAACAAAGGAAGAAGCTCTACAAAGAGTTCGTATGGCAAATAAAGAGGAATACTGTAAGATATTTGATTTTGCAATAGTATGGGTAAAAAAGCAATTTAAGGTATTCAATGCGAATGATTTTAAAAAGGCTTATTTGCAAGTACACGAAATGCCACAACAAGTAAATTTATTTGGGTCAGTATTTAGTAATTTGGCGAGAGAGGGATTGATATTTAGGCAAGGGGCGATTAATTCTAAAACACCTGAATCAAAATCTTGCCTGATAAGAACTTGGATAAGTCGTCAGTATAAAGAAAAGCAAAGTAACAATGCTAAAAATAAAAATAACTTATCTATTAATTTTGAATAATATTTATATCTTTGCAAAGCTAGTTCGTTACAAATGAAATCACAAAAGAAACCCGATTGCTTACAATGCCTTCTGCTAATACTTAGCAAACGGACTAGCCTTTGTCTGTAGTCGGGAATTTTTGTTATGGAAAATCAAGTTGAAGTTTGGAAAGATATTGTTGGATACGAAGGTATTTATAAAGTATCAAATTTTGGTAGAATTAAAAGTTTAGAAAAAGTATTTTGGTCTAGTAAAAACAATTCTTTTAGTACAAATAAAGAATTTATTAGAAAGTTATCCAATACTAGGAAAGGTTATTTAAGAATAGGTTTAATGAAAGATTTAAAACAGAAGCCTTTTTTAGTACACAGATTAGTCGCAATAGCTTTTATTCCTAATCCTGAAAACAAACCAGAGGTAAATCATAAAGATGGGATTAAAACTCATAACTATAAAATGAACTTGGAATGGAATACAACAAAAGAAAACGTTATTCATTCATTTGAAATAGGTCTTTCTAAAAGGGCAAAAGGCGAGAGCAATAAGTGTTCTAAATTAAGTTTTCAAAAAGCGTATGAAATAAGAAATAGTAGTTTAAAAAATAAAGAATTGGCAAACATTTATGGAGTTTCAATATCTAGTATAGAGCGAGTAAAATCAAATCAAATATGGGTGCCGGAAAATGTAAACAATGTGAGTAATAACAGTAACTTAAAATTAGAATTATAATGGGGAAAATAGCAAGTGATATAATAAATGGTCGTAGTTGTTCAGAATGTGGTATATATTTTGAATCAGAACACGGTTATCCTGTCTTATGTTCAGATTGTTTTGAATCTGATGAATGGGAAGAAGGAGTAGAAGGAAAGTTACCTAAAACAAAAATTACAGAATTATGACTTGGTTTAAAAAGAAAACTAGAGAGGAGTATCTTCAAAAGAGAACAGAAAGTGTATTTGCTGAATTAACCGGAGAAGTAGATTTTGAATTTACAGAACTTGAAACTGTTCAAATATTAAACAATGTTCGTCGAAAGTTATCAGAGCATTTAAAAAATAAGAGAGCATTTAATTTAGAGCAATCAGTAAACTATAATCAAAAAGCAATTGAGATAAATTGTGCATTAGATTTTATTGAATAATTTAAAAACCATAAAAACGAGAAATAAAATAGAAAGATGGATTTTAAAATTAGAAAATAACAAAGAAATGATTCAGGTACAAATAGGAGCGTTTATTGTTTTAACAATGATATTTTCATTATTATATTTGTTATTAATTAAATAATAATTAT
>CAIOTL010000001.1 GCA_903861155.1 uncultured Bacteroidota bacterium | reverse complement strand
TAAAAAAAAGAAACAAATTGCAATAGAAAAGCCTTTAAACAGTATTTTCATTGTTTGTTTTATAAAATAAATTAGTAATGTCCGAAAAGAAATACATCTCAATGTGTTTGCCTTTTCTAGTTTGAATAGCCAAATATAAAGTAGCAATAAATTCTATTAGATTGAAAATAACAATTGTAATCATATAAGCGATATATTGATTTGTTGCTTTTTTATCGTCAAAAATAATTGAAATAGTCCACCAAAAACCAACTGTATTAAAGAAAAACATACCCAGTTGAGAGAAAAGAGCTTGCAAACAATGCCACTTTACAAAAAGAGTGCTCTTTCTGTTTCCTAAATAAAAAAACACCGATGCCAATAGATTTACGATAGGCAAAGGCAATCCTCCAAGAACTGCCACAAGAGACATTAAGTAACTATTTGATGCTCTTTCTAATTCGCTATCCACGGGTTTATACCCAAAAATTTGAGTTGTAGTCATAGATGTTTGTATATGTTCCAAATCCAGTTAAACAATACTAATAAAATCAATAAAATTGAAATTTTCCTAGTTCTTATTAGTCTTTCTGTTTTAATGTAAAAATTGTAAAATGTTTGTCTTTTTCCAAAAAAATCGAAAGTAATCCAAATGGGAGAAATTACCATAATTGCACCGACTAAAATTCCAAAAGGATTTAGATTTAAAGAAGCAAGTAATTCACCATTGAACAATTGTATTACTGCCCGGGTTGTTCCACAAGAAGCACATGGAATAGTAGTTATTCTTTTGAAAATACAAGTTGTATAATCTGTATTTGAAAATTTATTTGAGTATAACTTCACAAAGAACAACCAACTATAACCTATAAAACAAGCAAATAATATTAAAAGATAAAGCTTGTTTTTCTTCATTTAATTACAAAAAAGTATTATTGAACTTTTGAAAATTTTTCTCCTTAGTTGCACCCTGAATTAAAAACCAATCCACGATAGTCCAAACAAAAAGGCCCCCACAAGTGAGTAATTTTCCAACCCCCAATCCAGTATCACCTATATAAAAACGATCAATCCCATAATGTCCGGCAAAAATTGAAATTAGTAAGGCTGTTGTGGGATTTTTGAATTGTGTTAATTGCAAATTTTGCCATTGATTTTCATCTAAACTTAATAATTTTTCTCTAATACTTATTAGATGATGCCCTTCAAAATTCTTGCCATTAATCATCATAAAGAGGTCTGTTTTTTGTGAGTCCATTAATTTTTTTGGTTTATTGATTAGTTCCTAAACTATTTTGGATTTTCGGATGCTCCTTATTATTTTTGCTAAATATATAAATTTTTAAGAAATTTCGTGAAATTTAAACCAAAAATTTTTGTTTGATTCAAACCAAACAATATTTTTCCTTAATCTTATCGGCAATCACTTGCGCCAATCGTTCGTGACTTTCAAATGTCCAGCCGGCAATATGTGGTGTAAGAATTGTGTTTTTTGCATTCAATAAATACTGAAAAGCTTCAGGAGTGTTCGTGTCTTGAAAAAGAGTTTCAAAAGATAGTTTTTCATATTCCAAAACGTCTAAACCGGCACCAAGGATTTTTCCGGATTTCATTGCTTCCACTAAATCAGCCGTTACAATATTTTTGCCTCGTGAGGTGTTGATAATCCAAAACGGTTTGGCAAATGCGTTGATAAAATTTGTGTTGACCATTTTATTCGTTTCGGGTGTCCAAGGAATATGCAGACTTAAAACATAGGATTTTTGCTGTAATTCTTCAAGAGAAACTTGTCGCGCATTTTCATCGCCCACATTTTCCTGAATATCGTAACACAACACTTCTACATCAAAACCCCGTAGTTTTTTGGCAAAGGATTTTCCCATATTTCCATAACCAATAATCCCGACAGTTTTTCCGTCGAGTTCGTGACCACGGTTTCGTTCTCGGTTCCAATGACCTGATTTTATTTCGTTGTCGGCAACATTTAAATTATTGAAAAGTGACAAAATCATTCCCAAAGTATGCTCTGCAACTGCATTTCTGTTGCCTTCGGGTGCAGCTATAAGTTGGATGTTTTTGCTTAATGCATATTCACAATCGATGCTTTCCAAACCAGCGCCAACACGGGCAATGAATTGTAAATTTGAGGCTTTGTCCAGAAAAGTTTTATCAATTTTGAACCGGCTGCGTATTACAATTCCGTGATAATCTTGAATTTTGGCTTCAATTTCTTCTTTCGAAGAAGTGAAATCTTCGTGATTGATAAATCCCGCTTGCTGCAATTGTTCCCAAAGCAAAGGATGGTTGCTATCGATATGAAGGATTTTGATTTCTTTGTTCAAAGTTTCGAAGTTTAAAGTTTAACATATTCAGATTGCGCTTTTTGCATTAGGGATGGAAGTGGCATCCTTTTTATAAAAGCAAAAAAGCTTTTATAAAAAGATACAGCGTACAGCCCGACCCGCCTTTATCGGCGGGGAATGCCCAAAAAATATTATCCCTTGATTTGTTTCAAAGAAGTCTTGATTCCTCTTATCAAAGACGAGCTGAATCCGTGCATTTCCATTTCGTTCAGCCCAGCAATGGTACAGCCTTGTGGCGTTGTCACTCGGTCTATTAATTGTTCGGGATGTCCTTTTTCTTCGAGAAGCATTTCGGCAGCGCCTTTTACGGTTTGGGCTGAAATGGCCAAAGCCGTTTGCCAGTCAAATCCTATTTCGATTCCGGCTTGCATTGAAGCGCGAATATAACGCAGGGCAAAAGCCGTTCCGCTTGCCGCCAAAACCGTGGCCGCATCCATTAATTTTTCGTCAATAATAGGTGCCGTTCCCAAATCTTGGAAAAGAGCCACCACATTTTGTCCGTTTTCTTTGTCCTTTTCACGGAAAGCAATACAGGTCGCCGATGCACCAAATTGAGCCGCAATATTGGGCATAATTCGGATAGCGCTGTTGGAATCTCCAATTTTATTTTGCAAATTTTCTACCGACAATCCACTCACTGCCGAAGCAATGGTTTTGTTGGAGATTTTTGGAAGAATTTCGCCCAAAACGGTATCAACTTGATACGGTTTTATGGTGAGAATAATAATATCCGCTTCCTGAATATGGTGTGTATTGTCCGTTGATACCGTAATTCCCAGTTTTTCAAGGTGCAAAATGCTTGCCGTATTCCTTCGGGTCACGGTAACCTGATTGGTTGTAGAAAATTTTATGATTCCCAATGCTATGGAAACGCCAAGGTTTCCGCCTCCAATAATATGTATTTTCATCTATCTTATTTTTTTAAATCCAAAAGTAAATAATTATTCCAAACACATCGTTTTTTAGTTGAAACAAAAGAACTTTTTTCAACGTTATACAGTTGTTTTTATGACATTTTGATTCTATAATAATTTCCCTTTCAACACTAAAGAGGCAATTGAAAAATAGATGACCAAACCGGTCACATCGACCAAGGTTGCCACAAATGGTGCCGAAGACGTTGCGGGATCTAATTTAAGTTTTTTTAACAAAAACGGAATCATTGAACCTGAAAGCGTACCCCATAAAACAATAAAAACCAGTGAAATTGAAACCGTCATTGCAACGGCAAACCAGTGAATTCCATACTGGTACAAGCCTGTTTGCTGCCAAACCATAATCCTTATAAAGCCTACAATTCCCAATATGGAACCCAACAAAAATCCCGATGCGATTTCTTTTTTCATCACGAACCACCAGTCTTTCAATGTTAGTTCCTTTAATGCCATGGCACGAATAATCAAGGTCGCCGCTTGCGATCCGGAATTTCCTCCGCTCGATATGATCAGTGGAACGAATAAGGCTAAAACAACCGCTTTTTCTATTTCTCCTTGAAAAAATCCCATAGCCGAGGCTGTAAACATTTCACCTATAAATAAAACGACCAGCCATGTGGCTCTTTTTTTAACCATTTCAAAAAGCCGAGTTTGCACATAAGGTAACTCCAGTGCTTCCAAACCCCCAAACTTTTGAATGTCTTCAGTATCTCTTTTTTCTATTTCTTCTTTTATGACGTCAATGACGTCATCAATCGTAATGCGACCCGCCAAATGCCCTGATTCATCCACTACGGGAATGGCTTCTAAGTCATATTTATCCATGATTCTGGCAACTTCTACATCTGGCATTTCTACATCTACAAAATGCAGTTTACTGATATAAAATTCTTTAATGGGAGTTTTGGTCGAAGCCGTTAACAAATCCTTGAGCGACAAACGTCCCTTGAGTTTGTTTTCGTCATCGACCACATAAATAGAATGTACCTTCGAAATATTTTCGGCCTGAATGCGCATTTGTTTTATACAGGTAAACACGTTCCAGTTTTCATTGACTTTTACCAATTCTTTGTGCATAATTCCTCCGGCTGTATCCTCATGATACCGGAGTAAATCAACGATGTCTCTAGCGTGTTCCTCGTCTTCGAGTTCCGATATTACTTCGTCTTTTTTAATCTGGGAAAGTTCACCGATGATATCTGTAGCATCATTCGTGTCGAGTTCGTCCAACGCTTCGGCAATCTCTTTTGAGGAAAGGTTTCGAAGAATTTTCTCCCGTAAATCATCGCTAAGTTCTAATAAAATTTCAGCCGTTTTTTCACTGTCCAAAACTTTGAAAACATAAATGGCTCTTTTAAAACTAAGTTTTTCAAGAATTTCCGCAATATCAGCATAGTGAATATCATTAAGTATAACCTCCAATTGCTGGTCGTTTTTACTTTGGATGAGTTGTTTTAACTCATTAATGAATTTTTTGCTGATTTTAAACTCCATCGGCTTCTATTTTTTGGGTAAGTGCTATAAATTGCTCCACGTTAAGCTGTTCTGGCCGAAGGTTGAAAACTTCATCTTCCCTTAAACTGTCGGACAAATTTAGCGTTTTTAAACTGTTTCTCAAGGTTTTTCTGCGTTGCTGGAAAGCGGTTTTTACTACCGTAAAGAATAATTTTTCGCCGCAAGGCAGGCTGTAATTTTCCTTTCTTCGCAAACGCAAAACGCCTGATTTTACCTTTGGTGGCGGAATAAAAACATGCTCGTCGACCGTGAATAAATATTCAGCATCGTAAAAAGCCTGAACTAAAACTGAAAGGATACCATAGGCTTTGGTTCCCTTTTTTTCGCAAATGCGTTCGGCCACTTCTTTCTGGAACATTCCTGCGAATTCTGGAATTTGGTTGCGATATTCCAATGCTTTAAATACTATTTGCGTCGAAATATTATAAGGGAAATTCCCAATTATGGCGAATTGTTTTCCTTCGAAAACCTCGTTGATATTGTATTTCAGGAAATCTTTAGAGATGATTTTATCCTTTAATTTTGGATAATTCTCGTCCAGATATGTCACCGATTCCGTGTCGATTTCTATGACATAGACATTGATTGTTTTTTCCAATAAATACTTGGTCAAAACTCCCATTCCCGGACCTATTTCCAGCACATCATCGTAACCCTCGAGATTCAATGTATCGGCAATTGCTTTGGCGATGCTTTCGTCTTTCAAGAAATGCTGTCCGAGGTGTTTTTTTGCTTTTACTTTTTCCATTCCGCTTTTTTGTCTTTCCCGCGTAGTCGGGAATCTATTTATTTATACCAATCCTCAGAAAAGTCATTCCACTCTTTGTTTTCTTCTTCAATTAAATTGATTTTCCATTGACGATTCCATTTTTTAAGACGTTTTTCTCTTAAAATTGCATCGTTTATATATTGGAAAGATTCAAAATAAACCAATAGATTTATATTGTATTTTGAAGTAAACCCTTCGTTGACTTTTTGTTTATGTTCAAGAATTCTTCGTTCTAAATCATTTGTGACTCCAATATACAAAGTTCCGTTTTTTTGACTTGCTAAAATGTAAATGTAATATTGATGTTGTGTTTTATACATTTAAATTAGGATTATTTTATTGTGGTTTCCCACCTGCGTGGGAAAGACAGCGCTTACAAAAATATTTTTCCTTTTCAATCGCGACTTAGTTTTTTAAATCCAAAATGTTTTGGTTTCCCACCTGCGAGGGAAAGACAGAGTAAACACGATATTTACCTTGTCATTCCCACGCAGGCGGGAATACGCTTATCAATTCCAATTCTGTTCTAAAAGTCAACATTTTATCTCCAAATAATTTCAATCCTTCTTCACGCAATTTTGGCGCATCTTCTTGGTAATATTTCTCCAAAGTTGCTTTGCTATCGGTTGTATATTGAACAGAATACGTGGTTCCTCCCATTTCTTCCTCAATTAAAACTCGTACCATTCGTGCCGAAGAGAATTTTCCCGTAGCCAAAACTTCCGGACTATGTTTATGTTGCATCCAAATCATCCACTTTTCGTGAACGCTTTCGTGTATATTTGTGGTAACGTTGTAAATAATCATTTTTGTTGTTTAATCGTTAATAGGTTTAATCGATTAACCGAATCAACGATTAACCAAATCAACTGCTACAGTTCTTTATCGCCGCGCAATTGCCTGTATTTTTTTCGAGCATCAACAAAGTAAATACTGTCTTGATGATTAAAAATTATCTTCTCATAAAGAGGTTTTGCTTTATCGGGTTCATGCAATTTATTGTTTTCAATTTCTGCCGAAAAATACAAAGCTTCATCAATATAAATTCCGTCTTCGTGATGATTAATAATTTCTTGATATTGGCTTAACGCCAAATTATAATCGCCTAAATTTTCGTAAACCCTTCCCAAACGCAATAAAGTTACCGCTTCAATTTCCTGTCCTTTGAAGCTTTTCAAAATTGACTGAAACTGCACAATCGCTTCTTGATTTCTTTTTTGATATAACAAATAATCGCCTTTGGCAAATTGTTTCAAGGCTGTTTGTGTCGAATCGGCGACGGTATTATCATTAATTAAAAGGAAATATTCCATGGCATCATTGGCAATCAATTCCGAAGTCGCCGCTTTCAATTCCTTGAATTGTTTCAACGCCCACACAAAATCTCCTTGAAAATAACTCGTTTTGGCCGCTTTTAAACTCGCTTCGTGAGCGACCTCATCATTCTTCAAATTTTCTTCAATTTGAGAATAATAGAGCAATGCCTGATTGTATTTCTCTTCATAAAGCAGAATATCTGCCAACTCCATTTTGGCCTTAGCCGCATCAAAATCGTTCAGTTGCAAATCGAGTGCTTTCTTAACTATTGCTTTTCCTTCCTCGGGTTTTCGCAGATTAAATGCCACAAATTGCGCCTGAATAAGTTGCAAAGATAACGTAAATGGACTTATTTCATATTGCTTCAATAAACCAGCTAATTCCGTGTTGATGGCGGCAAAATCTTTTTCTTGTGCCTTTTCGATTTTCATTTTCATCAAATACGAATTGGCTTGAATAAGTAGTTCCAAATCCTTGGTATTTTCCAATACAAATCCCAAAATTTCCTTTGCAGATTCTTGATCGTCTTCTTCAATGGCGAGTTGCCCCAAATTTACGATGCTCGAAAGCGATTCGGGATTGCGTTTGTAGATCGATTTTTCTTGGATAAAAGCCTTTCCAAACTCTTTTTGTTGCACATAAAACCAACTCAAATAATGATTCCAGAAAATATCTTGATTTTTCTGCGCTCTTGTTATTAATGACTTCCGCAAGGTTTCGGTGAAGTTTTCATCGCCTTGATCCGCCATAAAACGAGCCAATTGATTTTGAATTTGTATCGAATTCTGGGTATTGGTAAAAGCTTCGTCAAGGAAAGTGGAAATCATCATTTCGGTATTGCCCAATTGTCCGTAAAGCAGCGCCATTTGATAATTAAAATTAAACGTTGGCACCAATGCCACAGCTGTTTGATAGGATTTTAAAGCATAATCAACCAGCACTTTTTTCTCGAAAGAATTCGAAATACTATACACTTCGTTGGGGTTTTTCTTGATTCGGTCGATGGCTTCGTCATAGTACTTTTTGGCGTAAGCCTCATTTTTCTGCAGCTGGAAATTATAACCCAATTCGACTAAAAGATTGGCTTGTTTGTATTTGTCTAAGCGTTCTTTGATTGCTTTTTCGGCAACGTCATATTGACCTAATTGCTGATAACAATCAACCGTTCGCTGAAAATATTGGGAGTTTTGTGGTATTGCTTTTAGTAACTCTTCGAAACTGATTTTTGCTTTCTCGAAATCGCCTTTGTCATAATAATATTGCGCCAATTGCTCGTTTTGCGCAAAACAAACCAATGAAAAAAACAGGGCGATATGTAGAAAGAGTTTTTTCATTTTTATGAACCATATAAGGCATTTAAGGTCGTTTAAGATATTACCAAAGATGGAATTCGTTTAGCATATGAATAATTCCAATAAGTATAAACGCTACGCCAGCAGCATAACCTTTAAATTTTATGCTAAATAATGGACTTTCTGGCATTTTATACGCATATCGAAGCATAATAATCCCAACTGTAATTGCCAATAGACCTTGAACAATAATTTTCCAAACTGTCACTGAATCCATAGTTCATAATGTTTTTCAATCCTTTTAAAATTATTATTTTGTCATTTCGACGATAGGAGAAATCACATTTGTTGCTCTCGTTATGTGATTTCTCCTATCGTCGAAATGACAAAAGCTATTTTAAGAAAAACTTAAATGACCTTAAATGCCTTATATGGTAAATTTTTTAGTCAATAATATCAAACCCACAAAAGCTTCTTAAAACCTCAGGGATTACAATACCTTCCGGTGTTTGGTAATTTTCTAAAATTCCTGCTAGAACTCTTGGCAAAGCCAATGAACTTCCATTTAAGGTGTGTGCCAATTGGTTTTTTCCGTCTTTATCTTTGAAACGCAATTTCAAACGATTCGCTTGAAAAGTCTCAAAATTAGAAACCGAACTGATTTCTAACCAACGCTCTTGTGCTGTAGAATACACTTCGAAATCATACGTCAACGCCGATGTGAAACCCATATCGCCGCCACAAAGACGCAATATTCTGTAGGGTAATTTCAATTCCTGAAGAATATTTTTTACGTGTGCCACCATTCCGTCCAAGGCTTCATACGATTTATCAGGATGCTCCACACGCACGATTTCGACTTTGTCAAATTGGTGCAAACGGTTTAATCCACGAACGTGAGCGCCATAAGAACCGGCTTCACGACGGAAACAAGGCGTGTACGCAGTGGTTAAAATTGGCAGTTCGTTTTCGTTCAAAATCACGTCACGAAACAAATTCGTTACGGGAACTTCCGCCGTTGGAATCAAATATAAATTATCGGTGGCGTCGTGATACATTTGCCCTTCTTTGTCAGGCAATTGTCCCGTTCCATAAGCCGAAGCTTCGTTAACCATGTGCGGAACTTGAACTTCATTGTAACCCGCAGCTGTATTTTTATCTAAAAAATAATTGATTAAGGCACGTTGTAATTTGGCTCCTTTTCCTTTGTAAACCGGAAATCCTGCACCAGTAATTTTGTTCCCTAATTCAAAATCGATGATGTCGTATTTTTTTACCAATTCCCAATGCGGTTGCGCGCCTTCGTGCAAAACAGGAATGTCACCTTCTTGAAAAACATTTAAGTTTTCCTCAGGAGTTTTTCCTTCGGGAACAATATCAGCGGGAAGATTCGGCAAAGTATAAAGTTTTTCTAAAAGATCGGCGGCTAATTGATCGGCAGTTTCAGCCAAAGCTTTGCTTCTTTCTTTCAAAAGAACCGTTTTTTCTTTTAGAATGGCTGCTTTTGATTTTTCGCCACCTTTCATCAATTCGCCTATGTCTTTGGATAATTTATTAGATTCGGATAAAATATTGTCCAATTCCACTTGGGTAGCGCGACGTCTTTCATCTAGTTGTATCACTTCTTGAATAACAGCGGTGGCATCCATATTTCTTTTGGCCAATGCCTTGATAACTTTTTCCTGATTCTCTCTAATAAATGCGATTTGCAACATAGCTTGATTTTTTTAAGGCTAACTTTAATAATAATAATGGAAGCAAATTTAAGGAAATGTTTGATAGAAACGGGACAAAGTTTAGCCAAAAGTCGCAAGTCTTAAAGCTGAAAGTCAAATGTCTTTAAACTACTATATTTTGGTTTTGGTTACATTTGATTTACAGTCAAAAGGGAAAAGTTAAAATTCAACAACAACTGGTATTTTAAGACTTTATGACCTTCTTATTTATGACTTTAACCTTTTTGGTTTACTCTCTTTTAATCTCGTAACCCACAAATTCTTCTAATGTAGTAAACTTATCATCAACAGAAAGTAATTCGAAGTCGGGATGCGTTTTTAGAAAATTAGCGTTCTAAGCAATTGGATTTTCGTGTATTTCGAAAAAATTGTTGTTGTTGTTGAGCAAATCTCTAGTTGGATTTACACCATCCCATTTTTATTTCAAGAATTTATCGAATTTTATGCTACTCAATAGATTAACTTTTTTGCTTTGTTGATGAAATCATTTCAAGTCTTTTTGGCGCCAATGCTTACCAAACCTGCTTCTATCAACTCTTTTAATTCCTTGTCCAACTAGAATTGTAAACAAATTAAGCAAAATTTACTTAGGTATATTGTGACACAAATAATCTAAATAATAACTCTATGAAACATCTTCGCAAATGAAATTATCCTTCACGCCTTCCTCTCGCATCAGGTTGATCATCGAAATGTTGGAATTGATCACAACTTGAAGGTTTTCAATGTTGAAGGCTGTTTATGAAACTATTATTATACCGAATTGAATCCTTTTATGTTTGGCTTTTTTCTTAAAGTTTAAATTAAAAAAAGTATTTCAAAAACCTGAATTCAAAGTCCGCTAGCCTAAAATAGGGTTGCAATTTTATTAAAATAAATTATATTTTTTTAACAAGCATTAATCGAATTTTCCAAACTAAACTTTTAATTTCATCTTTCATCTCGGTTGGAATTGAGATAGAATAAATGGATTTGTCTTTAGATACTAAACATAAACGATACGATTTTCGTGTTGAAAACTTAGTATTGAAAAATATTAAAAACGATATAACAATAAAAGTGAATGGTATAATATAAAATGAAGTCTTTTTTGCTGAATAATAAGCAAATAAAATAAAACACAAACCTAAAATTTTATAATTTATTTTTTTGGTCTTTAAATATACTTTATTGATAGATTCTAATGGAATTTCGGAATTTTCACCAGATCTATATTCAATTTTCAATAAGGAGTCGTCTAATAAAATCGACTTTATTTTGTTATTTATTATCATTTACGCTTTAATTTAAGATAATTTATGCAAACTAATTACACCTAAATAATATCAAATTCATAAGTATAACACCCAAAAAAAAATCCGTGTTCTAGTTATCGCGAGGCACGAAGTAATCTTTCATCACCAACGCTAACCCTCTATTGTAATATTTATTTGTGCAAAAATGGGATTTAAAATTATAAATACAAATAAATTTATGCAAATAAATTACGGAATATTTAAAAAAATTAACTCATAAGCAAAAATAACACTTACTAATTGAAGTATTTTCTCATTTTTCAAAGTCCTATATATAAATTGATTTTATGTATATTCATACTAACCAAACAATCAGAGCAAACAAGTAATCTTTGTAAAATAATTAGTTTTCTAAGGAATCCTGTTTTTCGGAAAAGTCAAATCAATGTCTATTTATTAGTTTTAATCGAAGCTAAATCCTCTAGTGGCGAGGTTTACCAAAAGAGATGCCGCAAGGAGCGGGAAATAGCTCCTGATTATTTCACTTGTAAATATTTTCAAATGTGTTCAGTAAACCTTGTTTGGCGCGTTCCTCGCGATGACAATAAATAATTGCTTATTTTTGCAGCAAATTAAACTGAATTATGTTACAGAATCGAAAAAGATATACCATTACGGCGGCGTTGCCCTATACAAACGGACCCATTCATATTGGGCATTTGGCGGGTGTTTACGTGCCTTCGGATATATATTCAAGATATTTAAGATTGCAAGGAAAAGACGTTTTGTTTGTTTGCGGAAGCGACGAACACGGTGTAGCGATATCGATGAAAGCCAAAAAAGAAGGAGTTACACCACAGGAAATTATCGATAAATATGACGGAATTATCCGTAAATCTTTTTTGGATTTCGGAATTTCATTTGATAATTATTCAAGAACTTCAGCCAAAATTCATCACGATACTGCTTCTGAATTTTTTAGAACCCTATATGATAAAGGTGATTTTATCGAGGAAGTAACCGAGCAATTGTATGATGCAAAAGCGGATCAGTTCTTGGCAGACCGTTTTGTGGTGGGAACTTGCCCACGCTGTGGCAACGAAGAAGCTTACGGAGATCAATGCGAAAAATGTGGTTCGACACTTAACGCAACGGATTTGATTAATCCAAAATCGACAATTACGGGAGAAACTCCAATTTTGAAATCGACGAAACACTGGTTTTTACCTTTGGATCGTTATGAAGATTTCTTGAGAGAATGGATTCTTGTTGGACATAAAAATGACTGGAAACCGAATGTTTACGGACAAGTAAAATCCTGGATTGACGGCGGATTGGAACCTCGTGCGGTAACTCGCGATCTGGATTGGGGAATTGATGTTCCAGTTGAAGGTGCCGAAGGAAAAAAATTATATGTGTGGTTTGATGCGCCGATTGGCTATATTTCTTCTTCGAAAGAATGGGCTTTACGCGAAGGAAAAGATTGGGAACCCTATTGGAAAGATCAGGACACGAAACTGGTTCATTTTATCGGGAAAGACAATATTGTTTTTCACTGCATCATTTTTCCGGCGATGTTGAAAGCCGAAGGAAGTTATATTTTGCCGGATAATGTTCCTGCCAATGAATTCTTAAACTTGGAAGGAAATAAATTATCTACTTCTAAAAATTGGGCGGTTTGGTTGCACGAATATTTGGAAGAATTCCCAAATCAGCAGGACGTTTTGCGTTATGCGTTGACATCGAATGCGCCAGAAACCAAGGATAATGATTTTACTTGGAAAGATTTTCAGGCTAGAAACAACAATGAATTGGTGGCGATTTTTGGAAATTTCATTAATCGAGTGGTAGTCTTGACCCATAAATATTACGAGGGAATTATTCCAAGTCCGAACGCACTTTCCGAAGTAGATGAAGCGACTTTAACTGAATTGAAAGCTTATCCAGCCGTGATTTCTAGTTCAATTGAACGTTATAGATTCCGTGAAGCTTTGGGCGAATTGATGAATGTTGCCCGATTGGGAAATAAATATCTTGCCGACGAAGAGCCTTGGAAAACGATAAAAACAGATCCAGCTCGTGTGCAAACCCAAATGTATGTGGCTTTGCAAATTGCCGCAGCTTTGAGTTCACTTTGCGAACCTTTCTTACCCTTTACAGCTACTAAATTGTCAAGAATTTTAAAAATTGGAGATAAAATAGATTGGAACGCCGTTGCTGAAAATTCGGATTTGATTCCTACTGGACATCAAATTGGCGAAGCCGAATTGCTTTTTGCCAAAATTGAAGATGAAGAAATTCAAAAACAAATCGACAAACTAGAAGCTACAAAAACCGCTAATAAAGAGGAGATTGCTTCGTCCCTCGCAATGACGGAACCACAAAAAGAATTGATTCAATTTGATGATTTTGCCAAAATGGATTTACGTGTGGGAACGATTCTGGAAGCGGAAAAAATGCCAAAAGCCAACAAGCTTTTAATTTTGAAAGTCGACACTGGAATTGACGTTCGCACGATTGTTTCGGGAATTGCCGAGAGTTTTTCGCCAGAAGAAATCGTTGGGACACGCGTAACTGTTTTAGTGAATTTGGCTCCGAGAAACCTTCGTGGCGTGGAAAGTCAAGGAATGATTTTGATGACAACTAACGCCGAAGGGAAACTAGTCTTTGTAAATCCGGATGCAGATGGTGTTGGGAATGGGGAGACGATAAACTAGAAAATCAACAATTAAAAAAAGGTTTATTATTTTATAAATTTAAAAGACATATGTTCAAGAAAAGTATCGTTCTAATTTTATTGTTGACTAGTTTTGTTTCTTTTGCTCAAGAGATAGTAAGTTCATTTCCGATAGATTTTAAAAATAATCGTGATGTTTTTCAAATTGTAAATGAAGCTACGAAAAAAGTAACGTTTTTTGCAAGCGACAGGAAAGAGGTCAGAGCTTTTTTATTAAATGACAAAATGCAAATTACGGATTCTGTAAAATCAATACGACC